>JANNKG010000281.1:0-5773 GCA_031396185.1 Burkholderiales bacterium
GCGCTTCGGCGCGCACCAGCCGGTCGAGCGCATGACCGACACGCTCGTCTACGCCACCTGGTTCAGCGGGGGCTTGAGGATCGTGGACATCGCCGACCCCGCGCAGCCGAAGGAGGTGGGGCACTTCATCCCCGAGCCCGCTGCGGGGCAGGCGAGCCCGCAGTCCAACGACGTGGATCTCGATCAGCGCGGGCTGATATACCTCCTCGACCGCAACCACGGTCTGGACATCCTCGAGTACGTTGCGCACGGCTGACTTGGCGTGACAGTTTCTTACGGGAGGCGCGTTTCGCCCCCATCTGTCCGCATTTCGTCGCATCGTGCTGGCAGCATCACGCCAGCGGTGAAGAATGGGGCCAGGCCCGATTCACGGGGACGGAGAGCGCAATGGCGATTGGCAGCGTGGTTTTCGCGGGGTTGCTCGCGATGGCGCCCAACTGGGCGATCGTGGACATTCCCTATCCCGAGGCAGGCGGCGGCATGGAGGCCTCGTCGGCCCCGACGCCCGAAGCCCGGGTGATCGAGGCGCTTACCGCCTACGCGCGCGGCAGGTCGCTCAAGCTGCGCAAGGGTGACATTGCCGACGTCAAGGTCGAAGGGGCGAGGGCCACTGCCCGCCTGATGCTTCCCAACCACGCCGAGACCCTTCACCTCGAGCTCGTCGGGCAGGACTGGCGCGTCGTCAAAACCGAATAAAAGGGTCAGACACCTTCATACGTTTTCACTCGAATCGAATGAAGGTGTCTGACCCTTTTATTCATTGACCCCATTTATTTCATCGCGGCGGCCAGGTCCCCAGCCAACTTCTCCAGCGCGCGCCCGTGGGCGGCGGCAATGCCGGCATGGTCGCGCGTCGGCAGCGGTTCGTGCGCGAAGGTGCGTCCGGTACGCGCCGTGCCTTGCTTGGGGGTGACGGTCCAGGCGGCATCGAGGGTCGCGCCCTCGGAGAGCGAAGAGTCGAACCGCTGCACGTCGACCGCCACACGAAAATCCACCAGGGCCGCCGACGATTGCCGCCCGGCGAGCACGCGAGGCGTACCGAGGGCGCGCATCAGCATCTCGGCCAGCGCGCGCGGAATGGCGGTCTTCAGCGGCTCGGCCCACCGATGCAGGTCATCGATCTCCACCTGCGTTGGGCCGGTGCGAAGGACCATGGGCGTGCGGTCGACCGCATCCGGCACCGAGACCGGGCCCACGTACACGCTGACCGAGGAAGGCGAACCGGCGGGCAGCGGGCCGGGGGCCGTGGAAAGCGTGTAGAAACTTTCCTTGGGCGTGGAACCGCAGGCGGCAAGCAACAATGCGCAGCCGAGCCAGATTCTCATTTCTTGTCTCCCGAGGGGCGCTTCCCGCGGAGCAGCGACTCGGGATGGCGTTCGAGGTAATCGGTCAGCGCGCGCACCTGCTCGGCGGCCCGCTGCACTTCGTTGAGCGTCTCGCGCAGGTCACCCTGCACCGGCGAGTCCGACGAGAGCACTTCGCTTGCCGACGACAGCGTCTTGCGTGCCTGCTGCAAGGTGGTGCGCAGCTCGGGTGCGACCTCGGTGGACAGCTGGTTCATCAGCCCGTCGGCGCGCTTGAGCGTCCCGTCGAGCGTGGTGAGCGCCCGCCGCAGGTCTGCCACGAGCTTGTCGAACGGCACCTTCTCGAGGTTCTTCATGATGTTGCCGATCGACTCCTGGATCTCAGCGAGGCTTCCGGGCAGCGTCGGAATCTCCGGCGGCACCTTCTTCGGATCGAACGCAGCCTTGGGGGCCTTGGGGAAGAAGTCGAGCGCCACGTAGAGCTGCCCGGTGAGGAGGTTGGAGCTGCGCAGCTGCGCGCGGAAGCCGTGCGCGACGAAGCGCTGGATACGCTGCGCCGGCGTGAGGTTCGTGTCCCATTGCTTGGAGGCGTCGCGATCGCGGGTACGCAGCCTCTCGGGCCACAGGTGGATCTCGACCCGCGTGGAGAAGTTGACCTTCTTGTCGTCGTAGAGCAGCTCGATGCGGCGTACTTCGCCGACCACGACGCCGCGAAAGTCCACCGGCGCGCTTACCGCGAGCCCGCGCACCGACGCCTGGTCGAATTGCAGGACGTACGTCTCGATCACCGATTCGCGCGAGCGGAACGCGTCGGCGCGGTTGGTCCACAGCCGGAATTGCAGGTTCGATTCGGCGCGTGGCGCTGCCGCATCCTTGGGCGCGGATTCGAACGCGATCCCGCCCAGCAACAGCGTGAGCAGCGATTGCGTCTGCAGCTTGACGCCGGTTGCGTCGAGGGTGAGGTCGACGCCGGAGGCATTCCAGAAGCGCGTCTCGTTGCTCACGAACTGGTCATAGGGCGCGTGCACGAAGACGCCGACCTCCACCGAGCGGCCGTCCTTGGGCACCGCCGTGGAGATCACGCGCCCGGCAACGACGCCGTGGTAGTAGACCGGCGAGCCGATGTCCAGCGACCCGAGGTCGTCGGCGACGAGCCGGAATTGGCGACCGACGAGGTCTGCAGTGATCGGCGGCGGAGTCTCGAGGCCGACAAAGGCGCGCCGCTCGACGGTTGCCTTGCCGGGGTCGCTGCCGATGTAGGAACCCTCGAGCAGCGTGCTCAGCCCCGAGACCTGGCCACCGGCCACGCGCGGACGCACCACCCAGAAGCGCGTGTCCTCGACGAGGAAGCCATCGGCGGCACGGCGATCGATTTCGGCCGTCACGATCACCGCCTTGCGGTCGGGCGACAGGCCCACGGACTTGACTGTTCCCACGTCGACGGCCTTGTGCTTGATCTTCGTTTTCCCCGCCTCGATGCCCTCGCCCGAGGCGAACTGGATGGTGATCGTCGGACCCTGGTCCCACAGGGTCTTCAGCGCAATGAAGCCGCCGACCAGGGCGGCGAGGATCGGCACGATCCAGACGAGCTGCAGCGATCTCGGCCCGGGCTTGCGCTCGACGGCCTGGGGGAGCGGCTCGTTCTCAGTCATGACGGTCGTCCACCGGATCCCACGTGAGGCGCGGATCGAAGCTCAGGCTCGAGAACATGGTGAGGATCACCACCACCATGAAGTACACCGCGCCCGGCCCCGGCTCGATCGAACCGAACACCTTCAACTGGACCATCGCCACCAGCGTCGCGCCCACGAAGATGTCGACCATCGACCAGCGCCCGATGTAATGGGTCGCGCGGAAGAGGCGCGCGCGCTGCTCGGGGCGCCAGGTGGAGCGGCGCTGCGCGGTGAGCAGCAGGAAGCCCAGCGACAGCAGCTTGGCCGCTGGGATCACGATGCTTGCCACGAAGACGATCAGGGCGAGCAGCCATGAGCCGGTGTTCCACAGGTAGACGATGCCCGAGAGAATGGTGTCGCTTTGGGACTCGAACAACGACCCGGTCTCCATCACCGGCAGCAGGTTGGCGGGAATGTAGAGGATGGCGGCGGCGATGAGGAAGGCCCAGCCGCGCACGATGCTCGCCGGCTTGCGCGCATGCAGCGTTGCGCCGCATCGAGCGCACGCCGGATGCTCCAGGCGCGCGGCGTCGCGGTTGAGGAGGTAGCACGCCTCGCAAAGCAGGAGCCCCGCGCGCGACGCGGTGGCCGTCACGCCTGGGGCTCCAGGCGGCCGAGCGCTTCTTGCCGGAGGCGGTCCACGCGTTGCCACAGCACGCGCGGCTCGAACGCCGCCACCGCGGCGGCGATCAGCAGGACGTAGGCGGCGATCAGGTACATCCCCCAGCCCGGGTACATGGTCGCGATCTGCGCGAGCTTCACCTGCGAGACCATCGCGCCGAGGAAGAATACTTCCACCATGCCCCACGGCCAGATGGCGTCGAGGCTGCGCACGACCAGCGGCAGCTGGTGGGGCACGAAGCCGAGCTTGAGGGGCACCAGGATATAAAGTGCCGCGCCGAGTTGCAGGAACGGGACGGCAATGGTGGTGAGGAACACCAGCAGCGCGATGGTGGGCCAACCGATTTCCTGGAGCACGGCCACCGTGCCGAAGAGGGTAGACGAGGTGCGCACGCCCTGGGCCTCGAGTTCCATCAACGGGAAGGCGTTGGCGGCGAGGAATACCACCGCCGCGGCCGAGATGAAGGCAAGGGTTCGATCGAGGCTTTCCGGCTTCTCCCGGTAAAGCTCCGCACCGCAACGCGCGCAGCTGGCGGTTCCTCCGGGTTCGAGGGCCACCTCCCGATGCAGTGCGTCGCATTCCGGGCAGGCCACCAAGTTGTTGGTTTTCGAGGGCATTTAGCCTATTAGTCCGGTGCTACACTGCCGCGTTCCATGAAAGACGTACTTTCGCGCGCCGAATCGCTCGCCCGCCACAGCGATTCCCCCGAGAACTACACCCGCACCTACCTCACGCCCGCCCATCGGGCCGCTGCTCGGCAGATTGCCGACTGGATGGGCGAGGCCGGCATGACCGTGCGCATCGACGCCGTGGGCAGCGTCATCGGCCGCTATGAAGCGAAAACCAAGGACGGACCCTCATTTCCCGAAAGCGGAAATGAGGGTCCGTCCCGGGTTTCCACGCTCCTGATGGGTTCGCACTTCGATTCGGTGCGCAACGGCGGCAAGTACGACGGGGTGCTCGGCATCCTGGTTCCGATCGCTTGCGTGGCGGAGCTCAACCGGCGCTCGGAGCGTCTCGCGGTTGCCGTCGAGGTGGCGGCGTTCGCCGACGAGGAGGGCGCGCGCTTCCAGACAAGTTTCCTCGCGAGCCGCGCGATGCTCTCAGGGGCCGCGGGATTCGCGCCGCTGCTCGAACGGCGCGATGCCGACGGCATCACGCTCGCCGCGGCCCTGCGCTCGGCCGGCCTCGACCCCGCAAGAGTGGACGACGCGCGCATCGATCCGCGGACGCTCGCGGCCTACGTCGAGGTGCATATCGAGCAGGGCCCGGTCCTGCTGAACCGGGGCGCGCCGCTCGGCGTCGTCACCTCGATCGCGGGAGGCTCACGGCACCAGGTCACGGTTCGCGGGGCCGCGGGTCACGCCGGCACCGTGCCGATGGCGCTCCGCCACGACGCGCTCGCCGCCGCCGCCGAGATGGTGCTCGCGGTCGAGGAACGCGCGAAGGGCGAGGGCGTGGTCGGCACCGTAGGCATCCTCAAGGTGCGCGACGGCACGGGCAACGTGATCCCCGGCGAGGTCGAGTTCACCGTCGACATCCGCGCACCGCGCGACGCGCTGCGGTTGCGCACCGAGGAAGCGGTATTCGCCGAATTCGACGCAATTGGCGTGCGGCGCGGAGTGGCGGTGGAGAAATCCAAGCGACACGAGGTGCAGGCAGCGCCGTGTGCGCCCTGGCTTCAGGAGCGTCTCGCCGCGAGTGTGCAAAGAATGGGCTGCCAGCCCTTCCTGATGCCGAGCGGCGCCGGCCACGACGCGATGATCTTTGCCGAGGTGGCCGACGTGGGGATGCTGTTCGTGCGGTGCGGCGCGGGTGGGGTCAGCCACAACCCCGCCGAAACGGTCACCGCGGAGGACGTGTCGCTCGCGGCGGCAACCCTGCTCGATTTCCTGCGGCATTTCGAACCGAAACGGTAGCGGGCCGGCTCAGGTCGACGAGACCAGCTTGAGCGACCCGCGCGCAGCACTCCCGGCCGCCTTGCAATGGGCGGCCACCAGCGCCACCTGCCGGGCCAGCGCGAGCGGTACTGCCACCTTCCCGTCGAGCACTTCGCGGGTCCAGAGCGCGGTGGCGCCCGCGTGGCGCGCGGCCCCCGGCCACCGGTGCGCGGACTGCGCGCGTTCGTGCTCGCCGCGGTGTGGCTCACGCTTCTCGTGACGCTGGTCCCGTCG
>JANNKG010000304.1:0-3108 GCA_031396185.1 Burkholderiales bacterium
GCCGTGCCGCACCGCGCCGGCCTGCCCCGACTCGCCACCGCCGTCGACATTGACCATGATGTCGAAAGTCCCGACGGTATTCGTCACTTCGAGCGGCTGGCGCACGATCATGCGGCCGGTCTCGCGCGAGAAGAACACGTCCACGGGCTTGCCGTTCACCGTGATCTCGCCCTTGCCGGGCTTGATGTATACCCGCGCCACCGCCGTCTTGCGGCGGCCGGTGCCGTAGTGGTGGTTAGGCTGACGTTGCATGGCGGCCATGCTAGATCTCCAGTTGTTTCGGCTGCTGCGCCGTGTGCGGGTGGCTTGCCCCGGTGTACATCTTCATCTTCTTCAACATCGCGTAGCCGAGCGGGCCCTTGGGCAACATGCCCTTGACCGCGAGTTTCAGCACCCGCTCCGGATGGCGCGCCTGCAGCTTGGTGAAGTTCGTCTCGTAGATGCCCCCCGGATAGGTCGAGTGGCGGTAGTACTTCTTGTCCTGGGCCTTCGCGCCCGTGACGCGAAGCTTCTCCACGTTGACCACGACGATGTAATCGCCGGTATCGACGTGAGGGGTGAATTCGGGCTTGTGCTTGCCGCGCAGCCGCCGGGAGACTTCCGCCGCGAGTCGCCCAAGGATTTTGTCCGTGGCGTCCACGACGAACCAATCCCGCCGGACCTCTTCCGGCTTCGCCGAGAAGGTCTTCATGGTGGTTCCTTTCATTTGCCGCGACCCTGGATGCCGACTGCAGGATGCAGTCAATATTTTGGACGCGTTATTTTTAGGTAAGAACAGGAAATTATAGGCAAATCATCACTTTGTGTCAAACCCGGTCTCCGTTAGAATCCGGGTTCCCCGCTTCCCTGCAGCCACGCGAACACATGGAAATCAGCCGTTACGAGCAGTACGCCCGCGTGGCCGCCGTCGCGTTGCTGGTGTTCGGATGCATCCTGGTGCTCCAGCCCTTCATCGGGGCCATCCTTTTCGCCGGAGTGCTCGTTTTATCGACCTGGCCCGCATTCGTGAAGCTGCGCGATCGCTGGGGTGGGCGCAGTTCGCTCGCCGCCCTCGCCCTGGTGCTCGCCATGGTGATCGCGCTGGCGTTGCCCGTAGCCCTAGCGGCCCAGAGCCTTGTCGTCAATTCCGCGGGAGTCGTCGAGGCCATTCGGGGTTTCCTGGAGCGCCGCGACGGCCTCGAGCTCCCCCCCTTCATCGCAACCTTGCCGTTCTTCGGCCCCTGGCTCGCGGACTATTGGCAGCTGCTCCTCGCAAGCCGCGAAGAGCTGGTGGCACTCGCCAAGCGCCTCGCGGATCCGGCCAAGACGTTGCTGATCGCCCTGGGCGCGGCGGTGGGCCAGGGCTTGTTGCAGATCCTCATCGCCCTCTTCGTCGCCTTCTTTTTCTACCGCGACGGAGAGCGGGTTCGCCGCCTTCTTCTCGAAGGCATGGATCGCCTCGCAGGTCCCGATCGGGGAGCGCATCTCGTCTCGACGGCCCAGGGAGCGGTGCGCGGGGTGGTCTACGGGCTGCTCGGGACCGCATTCGCACAAGCCGCCGTAGCGTTCGTGGGATTTGTGATCGCAGGCGTTCCCGGCGCCATGGTGCTCGCGGCGCTGACGTTCATCCTGTCGCTCGTGCCCATGGGCCCAGTGCTGGTATGGGGCGGGGCGGCGGCGTGGCTGTATGCGCAAGGGCAGACCGGGTGGGCGATCTTCATGGTCGTCTATGGCGCCGCCGTGATCAGCTCCGTGGACAACTTCGTGAAGCCCATTCTCATGAGCCGCGCCGGTAACCTGTCGATGCTGCTGGTGGTGCTCGGCGTGTTCGGCGGCGCGATCTCTTTCGGCTTCATCGGTCTCTTCGTGGGGCCGGCCTTGCTGGCGGTAGCCTGGAACCTGCTCAAGGCGTGGCTCGACCGCCAGGACGACGAGGTGCAGGCATGAAGGCGCGAGTTCTCTTGACCGAGGGGATCACGTTCGTGGCCGAAAGCGGCAGCGGGCACGCGATCGTCGTGGATGCGTCGCCCGAAGTTGGTGGGCGCAATCTCGGTCCAAGGCCGATGGAACTGGTCCTGATGGGCGTCGGCGCGTGCACCGCCGTCGACGTGGTCCTGATCCTACGCAAGGCGCGCCAGTCGGTCGGTGGCTGTGTGGTCGAACTCGATTCCGAGCGCGCGAAGGACGATCCGAAGGTTTTTACCAGGATCCACTTTCATTTCGTTTTGACGGGGGCCGGGCTCGCTGCCGCGCAGGTCGAGCGCGCGATCAAGCTCTCGCGCGACAAGTACTGCTCGGCGACCGCGATGTTGGCGAAGACTGCCGAAGTCACCTCCGACTTCGAGATTCGGGAAGCCGCGCCTCAGACGTAGTACGCAGTACCGGTCATCACCTTCGAGGCGATACCCATCACCGCCTTCACGGGCGGCGGCAGGTCAGCCGCACCCAGCGCTCTTCCCATCGAGCCGTGACGAGCCTCATCCTCTCGCATCTGTCGCACGATTGCGCGGCTGCGATAGTCGTCGCGCGGCAACTTCTCGAGATGCCTTTCAAGGTGGCGCTCCACCTGCGCTTCGGTTTCCGAAAGGAACCCCATGCTCCAGCGGTCGCCCGCCACGCCTGAAGCCATGCCGAGCGCGAACGAGCCTGCGTACCAAAGGGGATCGAGGATGCTGGGTCGCGATCCCAACTCGTGGAGGCGACCACGACACCACGCGAGGTGGTCGCGCTCCTCAGCGGCTGCCTCTTGAAGTGCGTGTCTTACGCGCGGATCGCGCGCGAACAACGCCTGGCCGCTGTAGAGCGCCTGTGCGCAGATCTCGCCCGAATGGTTGACCCGCATGAGCCCGGCGGAAACCCTGCGCTCGCCTCCCTCGGGCTCGGCGCGACCCGGTGAGAGGCGCGCGGGCGAGACCGATCCGGAAAGCGTGCGTAACGCCTCGTCGGCGACGATCAGCACCTTAGGATTACGCGCGATGGAGAAACATAAATACAAGACAATAACTCTCATTGCAGATATTGTGATACTGACAGTATCCTTTCTGGCTGTTATATGGAAAATGGTAGTGGTCGACATTACAGCTGTGTGCTCGGTAAGGTTGTTGCACGTCATTTTTACAACTGCTGCGG
>JANNKG010000353.1:0-1817 GCA_031396185.1 Burkholderiales bacterium
GAGGAATGATCGTCATAGCCCGCAAGGGCCGTAACAGAATCCCGCTTATCGGCTTGCTTCACACTCCGTTCGGCGCTGACCAATCGTGTCATCCGGCAGCGACACTGTCGCTCCCCTGCGACGAACCGCCCTTCAGGAAAATGTGACGCAGTTCACATTTCGGACCTAACTCCTTGATCCCAAACCGGCGTTTCCCGCAGGGACAAACCGGGCACGGGAATTGAATGGGATAGGGGGCAATGACACATAAAAAATCAGCCGGCGCACATCAGGGAGATCTCGATGAGAAGTGCGCATTTATTGGCCGGGTCGATCCTGGCCGCGATGGCTCCGCTGGCGGCCTCGCAATCGAATGGCGACGACCGGTTGTTGCGGCAGTACGCCGTGACAGTCGCGAAAATCGCCGCGGGTTTCGTGAACCTCGCCGGATCCGAGGACAACGCCGTTGCCCTTGTTGAAGCGCTGTACCACGGACACCCGGTAAACCTGGTCGCGCCGTCGGCGATACAGGACGGCATGTTGCCGGCGGTAACCACCATCGATCCGCCCGCGGATCCGATGGAATGGAACGATGTGCGCATGGCGCTCATCCTCACGCGCGACGCACTGGTGAGCGTCGGCATCGTGCGACCGTCAGGCGAGCAGCTGAGGGTGGTCATGATGGGTGGGGAGTTCGTGGCGCCCAGCGGAAGGCTGGTCGGATTCCGCGGCGTGTTGCAGATGCGCTCGGAAGGTTTCAACTGGGGCCGGATCGCCTCCGAGCGATTCCAGCGGCCGGCGGTGGCAAAAATCGACTGATCCATCCCGCGACGGCCCTGTCCAACCGCCAGGGCGCTGGAGCCTGGCGGGGAGACGATCCTTGGGACGTGCGATGAAAAAAGTGATGGTGGCGTTACTGGCTCTCGGTTCCATGCTCCTCGGCGGCTGCGCGGCGGTCGCGCTCACCGCGTTGGGGGTCGGCATGGCCACCGGCGTGGGTCATACGCTCGGTGGCGTGGTTTTCAAGACATTCACCACGCCCCAGGCGCAGGTGAAGCGGGCAACCCTCGGCGCATTGCAGCGAATGCAGGTGAAGGTGGTGAAGTCCGAACGCATCGGCACGATCGAGTCGATCGTGGGCAAGGCCGGAGACCGCGAGATCGACATCGAGCTCGAGGCGCTGACGCCGGCGATGACACGCATGAAGGTGACCGCCAAGCAGGACGGCGGCATCCTGCGCGACGGTGCGACGGCTACTGAAATCATCCTGCAAACCGAAAAACTTGTCGGACCCTCGTAACCCCACGGAGACTGCAATGAAACTCAACAGGCAACTGATCGCGGCAGCGGTGCTCGCGGCCCTCTCGCCGCTCGCGCTCGCGCAGACCACCGGCGAGCCCGTCCCGCCGCCCGTCCCCAACCATGGGCAGACGCACGTCGCGACCAAGATCGCGTCCAACTTCACCAACCTCGCGGGCTCCCAGGAGAATGCGCTGGCCCTCACCAATGCGTTGCGCACCGGCACCGAGGTGACACTCACGACGATTGTCCCGCCGCCGGCGGGCAGCACCGAGCCGCCCACGACCACGACGACCACCTTCACGCCGCCGACGGGCAAGATGGGCTGGGGCAACGTCAAGCATTCGCTCGCGCTCGCCCGGGACGCCCTGGCGCGCGCCGGCGTGGCCAACCCCACCGCCGAGCAGCTGAAGACCGCGCTGATGGGCGGCGACATCGTGGTCACCAACACCGACGGCACGACCACCGCTACGACATTGCGCGGCATCCTCGTGATGCGCGCCGAGGGCATGGGGTGGGGGAACATCGCCAAGGCGGGC
>JANNKG010000395.1:0-7911 GCA_031396185.1 Burkholderiales bacterium
TCTTCATCGCCGGCATCGCCACGATCACGATCAGCGCCGCGGAGATGATCAGCAGCGTGAGGCTGATCGGCCGCGACAGGAACACCATCGGGTCTCCGCGTGAGAGCAGCAGGGCGCGGCGCAGGTTTTCCTCCATCATCGGCCCGAGAACGAAGCCCAGCAGCAGCGGCGCGGGCTCGCAATCGAGCTTGAGGAAGGTGTAACCGATGAAGCCGAAGAGCGCCGCCATCAGCACGTCCATCGGCGCGTTGCTGATCGAGTACACGCCGATGCAGCAGAACAACAGGATCGCGGGATAGAGAAAGCGGTACGGCAGCGTGAGCAACTTCACCCACAGGCCGATAAGCGGCAGGTTGAGGACGACGAGCAGCAGGTTGCCCACCCACATGCTCGCGATCATTCCCCAGAAGAGCTCGGGCTTGGCGGTCATGATCTGCGGGCCCGGCTGGATCCCATGGATGATCATCGCGCCGATCATCAGCGCCATCACGGGGTTCGAAGGGATGCCGAGGGTGAGCAAGGGAATGAACGAGGTCTGCGCAGCCGCATTGTTGGCCGACTCCGGCGCAGCCACACCCTCGATCGCGCCCTTGCCGAAGCGCGACGGGTCCTTCGCCACCTTCTTTTCGAGCGTATAAGCCGAAAACGATCCCAGGATCGGGCCGCCGCCCGGAAGGATCCCGAGGAAGGAGCCGATCGCCGTACCGCGGAGCACCGGCATCGTGCACTGCTTGATGTCCTGCCAGTTGGGCAGAAGGCCCGTGATGCTCTTCACGAAGACCTCGCGTTTATCGCCCTTCTCGAGGTTGCGCATGATTTCGGAGAAGCCGAAAGTGCCCATGGCGATGGTGCCGATGCCGATGCCGTCGATCAGCTCCGGCAGCCCGAAGCTGTAGCGCGCGACCCCGGAATTCACGTCGGTGCCGATCAGGCCGATCAGCAAGCCCAGCACGATCATGGCGATCGCCTTGATGAGCGATCCGTGCGCCAGAACGACCGCGGCGATCAGGCCGAGCACCATGAGCGCGAAGTAGTCGGCCGGGCCGAACTTCAGGGCGAGCTCCGCGAGCGGTGGCGCGAACGCGGCAATGAGCATGGTGGCGACGGTGCCGGCGAAGAATGACCCAAAGGCCGCCACGCCGAGCGCCTTCCCCGCCTGTCCCTTGCGTGCCATCTGGTAGCCGTCCAGGCAGGTGACCACCGAAGAGACCTCCCCCGGCAGGTTCACCAGGATCGCCGTGGTCGAGCCGCCATAGGACGCGCCGTAGTAGATGCCGGCAAGCATGATGAGCGCGGAAATCGGCGGCAGCACGAACGTGGCCGGAAGCAGCATCGAGATCGTCGCGATCGGCCCGATTCCCGGAAGCACGCCGATCAGCGTGCCGAGGAGCACCCCGATGAAGCAGTACATGAGGTTGTTCAGCGTGAGCGCCACGCTGAAGCCGAGCATGAGGTTGTTGAGCAGTTCCATGGTTTTTCCTCAGCCCCGGCAGAATTTGAGAGTCGACTGCAGCGCCTCGATGTCCGGGCATAGCGGTATCGGCAGCTTCAACCCCCAGACGAAGACCAGCGCGCAAAAGATCACCAGGCCGAGGCCCAGCAGGATCACGTCGCGCGTGTGGAACTTCTCCGGGTTGCCCATGCTCGAGACCAGGACCACGAGGAACCCCGCGATCAGCATTCCGACCGGCTTCAGGATCAGGCCGAACATCACCACCGAGCCCAGCACGAAGAGGATCGGCTTCCAGTGGTAGATGGGGAACGCCGAATCCGGGCCGCCATCGCGGTCGCGGAATCCAACAATGGCGATCAGCAGGCCGAGGGCGAAGAGGATGAGCCCCAGCCAGAACGGGAAGAACGCCGGTCCCATCCGCGCGGGCGTCCCCATCGCGTAACCCGGGAGGAGGACCGTGCCGCCGAACTTGATCCCGTAGGCGATGACCAGGAACAGCAGTCCGATGGTGGCGAACAGGACTCCGCCCCAGAAATCCTTCGGGTGACCGATTTTCATTGCGCGTCCCCTCTATTATTCTCGGTATATGAAATCCACGGCGTGGGGGCGATTATGTCAGCAACCCCCGCTCGCCGCATGATGCACCGCAGCACCACACTCTATTTGATCAGCCCCAGCAGTCGAGCCGACGATAGATAGGCCTTCTTGCGCTCCTCCATAAACGCTCCCATCTTGTCGTAGGGGATGTCCACGATCTCCAGTCCCTGCTCGGTCATCTGCCGGCGGAACTCAGGATCTCGGCCGATCTCCGAGAAGACGTCGGAAACCTGGCGACGGATGTCGTCGGGCGTGGATTTCGGCATTCCAATGCCGCGGTAGGCGCCGTCGACCCAATCGATGCCGAGCTCGCGAAACGTGGGCACATCCGGGAAGTACGGCAAGCGCTGCGGCGTGGCGACCGCCAGCAGCCGAGTCTTTCCTTTCTGCGCAAGCGCAAGCGACGTATACGAAATCGCACCGTCCACGTGGCCGCCAAGCAGTGAGGCGATCAGGTCTCCCGTGCCCTTGTACGCCACGTAGGTGGTCTTGATGCCCGCCTCCTGGTTCAGCCTCGCATGCGCAGCATGGTTGGCGGAGTTGCTCCCAGAGCCCGCGAAGTTGAGCGCGCCCGGCCGCGCCTTCGCCGCCGCGACGAGATCCTGGTAGGTCTTGAACGGGGACTCGTTGCGAACCACGATGCCGTCGGGCGTGTAGTTGAAGAAGTTGACGTTGGTGATGTCCTCGGTCTTGTATTGCACGTTGCCCTCGAGCGGCTGCAACACGATGTGCGGCAGGTTGGTGCCCATGAGGATGTAGCCGTCACCGGGGAAGCCGTTTAGCTGCGACCACGCCAGCGCGCCGCCCGCACCCGGCTTCGACTCGACCACCAGCTCGTGTGCGAACTTCTTGCGCCAGATACCCTGCTGGAATCGAGCCGCGATGTCGGACTCGCCGCCCGGCGGGAATGCGAGGATGTAGCGCACCGGCTTGTCGGGGTAGGCGGCGTGCGCGGGCAGGGACATCGCGGCGGCGACAACCCCACCGGCAATCAGGAATTCACGACGTTTCATCCGATTTCTCCTCGAGTTGGTTATAGGGCTTCCGCAATCGCCTTGCCGACTTCAACCGTATTGGCCGTGCCCCCCATGTCGCGGGTGCGCGGCCCTTCCTTGAGAACCGTTTCGATGGCGGCCACGATCGCAGCGGCGGCCTGCGGGTGGCCGAGATGCTCGAGCATCATCGCCCCCGACCAGATCTGACCGATGGGATTGGCGATGCCCTTGCCGTAGATGTCCGGTGCGCTTCCATGGACAGGCTCGAAGCAAGAGGGGTACTCCCGCTCGGGATTGAGGTTTGCCGACGGTGCAATGCCGATGGTCCCGGTGCACGCGGGCCCCAGGTCCGACAGGATGTCGCCGAAAAGATTCGAGCCGACTACCACGTCGAACCAGTCGGGATGCTGCACGAAGTGCGCGGTGAGGATGTCAATGTGGTATTGCGAAGTCTTCACCCCCGGGTATTCCGCCGAGATCGCCTTGAAGCGCTCGTCCCAGTACGGCATGGTGATCGAGATGCCGTTGGACTTCGTCGCCGAGGTGACGTGTTTCTTCGCGCGCTTCGAAGCGAGCTCGAAGGCGAAGCGCATGATGCGGTCGCATCCCTTGCGCGAGAAAACCGAGAGCTGGGTGGCGAACTCGCGCTCGGTGCCGCCGTACATCACCCCGCCCAGCGACGAGTATTCCCCCTCGTTATTCTCGCGCACCACCCAGAAGTCGATGTCGCCTGGCTTGCGGTTGGCCAGCGGGCTTGGCACGCCGGGCATCAGCCGCACGGGGCGCAAGTTCACGTAGAGCTGGAACTCGCGCCGGATCGGGATCAGCAGGCCCCAGAGGGAGACGTGGTCCGGCACGCCGGGGAAGCCCACGGCACCGAGGAAGATTGCGTCGTGGCCGCGGATTTCCGCCAGCCCCCCCTCGGGCATCATGTGGCCGTGCTTCGCGTAGTAGTCGCAGCTCCACGGCTTCTCATCCCACTGGAAGGAGAAGCCGTGCTTGCGCCCCGCGGCTTCGAGCACGCGCTGCCCCTCCGGAATCACTTCCTTGCCGATGCCGTCCCCGGCGATCACTGCAATCCTGTGCATCGGGTTGTTGTGGGGCCCGCCCCCGGTTTTCTGGGTCATTCGAAAAACCTTTCCAGCGCTTCAACGACGAGCTCGGGCACTTCTTCGGGAAGGTAATGGCCGGCCGGCAGGCTGCGGCCCTGCACATCTTCGGCCACGCGCCGCCATTCGTCCAACGGTTTGAAGCACTTTTCGATGACTCCCTGGGAACCCCAGAGCGCGAGCAGCGGGCAGCGGACCTTGACTCCCGATTCGCGATCGGTGCGGTCGTGCACGAGGTCGATGGATGCGGCCGCGCGGTAGTCCTCGCAGCTCGCGTGCACCATGCCTGGGGTAAAGCAGCGCACGTATTCGGCCCACGCCTCGGGGGCGAACGGCGTGAGCCCGGCGCTGCCCGAAGCCATCTTGGCCGGCAGCACCAGCGCCGGGTCGTTGCCGATCATGCGCTCCGGCACCGGTGCGGGAAGAATCAGGAAAAACCAGTGCCAGTAGGCTCGCGCGAACACCTCGTCGGTCTGCTCGTACATTGCCAGTGTCGGCGCGATGTCGAGGACCGCGAGTTTCATGACCCGTTCCGGGTGGTCCACGGCGAGGCGGTGCCCGACGCGCGCGCCGCGATCGTGGCCGGCCACCAGGAACCTCTCGTGGCCGAGGGCGCGCATCAGCGCCACCTGGTCTTCCGCCATCACGCGTTTGGAATACGGCAGGTGGTCCGCCGTCGTGGCCGGCTTGCCGCTGTCCCCGTACCCGCGCAGGTCGGAAGCCACGACGTTGAAGCGCTGCGCCAGGCGCGGCGCGACCTTGTGCCAGATCGCGTGGGACTGCGGATAGCCGTGGAGCAGGAGCAGCGCCGGGCCCTCGACCCGCGGGCCGACCACCGCGTGGATGTCCACGCCGTTTAGCGCGAGGAGCTCCTCGCGGAATCCGGGATAAAGGCTCATTTTGCGATGGTAGCGCGCAATTCGGACTTGACCACCTTGCCGTAGTGGTTCTTTGGCAGCCGGTCCACGAATCGGTACTCCTTCGGCCGCTTGAAGCGCGCGATGTGGTCGAGGCACAGGCGGTCGAGCTCCGCGGGAGAAGGCGGCTCGCCGCGGGCAACGATGAAGGCGACCACCGCTTCGCCCCATTCCGCGTCGGGCCGGCCGACGACGCTCGCCTCGAGGACTCCAGGGTGCCTGAGTAGCACTTCCTCCACCTCGCGCGGGTAGACGTTCGAGCCGCCGCTCACGATCAGGTCCTTGCTGCGATCCTTGAGCGTGAGGAAGCCATCGGCGTCGAGCGCCCCGAGGTCGCCGGTCCAGAGCCAGCCATCGCGAAGCGCGGCGCGCGTGCCTTCCGGGTTGTTCCAGTAGCCCGACATCACCACGTCGCCACGAACGCACACCTCGCCCACGTCGCCCGCGCGCAACTCGTGCCCATCGGTATCGCGAATCGTCACCTGCACCACGCTGTGCGCGACGCCTACCGAGGCGAGACGCTCGCGGTGGCGTGGATGGCTTGTGTCGGCATGGTGGCGCTTGGAGAGTGCCGTAATCGTCATCGGGCTTTCACCCTGCCCGTAGATCTGCGCCAGCCGGGGCCCGAGCGCGCGGGTGGCCGCCTCGAGGTCGGCCGCGTACATCGGGCCGCCGCCATAGACGAGCGTCTGCAATCCCGTCGCCCCGGCGCCGGATGCGAGCGCCGCCTCGGCGAGGCGCTTGACCATCGTCGGCGCGGCGAACATCGAGACCGCGCGGTGAGCCTCGAGGAGCTCCAGGATCTCGGCGGCGTCGAACCCCCCCGACTCCGGAATCACCTGCGCCGCACCCCGCAGGAGATGGGTGAAGTTATAGAGGCCCGAGCCGTGGGACAAGGGTGCCGCGTGCAACAGCCGCCCCGAAGGCGACACCGCGTCCACGTCGAGGAAGTAGCTGTCGGTCATTCGCTCCAGGTTTCGATGGGAGAGCATGGCGCCCTTGGGCCGTCCGGTGGTTCCGCTCGTGTAGAAGAGCCACGCGAGCGCACCGGGATCGGCCTCCTCGAGTGGTGCCGTCGACCGGGACGCGAGATCGCGCACCTGCGCGGGCGACTCGATCACCAGGCGCGCGCCCGAATCGGCGACGATGAACTCCACCTCGCGAGGATGCAGCTTCGCGTTCACCGGCACGGCGACCAGCCCCGCCCACCACACCCCGTAGAGCGCCTCCAGGTACTCGGGCGCGTTCGCCATGGCGATGGCAACCCGGTCGCCCGGTGCCAGCCGGTGCCGCCGCAAGCCGGCCGCCAGGCGCGCAGCACGCTCCGCCAGCTCGCTGTAGGTGGCCCAAGGGTCGCATCCCTTGAACACGGCGATTGCCAGCGGGGTTGTGCGCGCGGCGCGCTCCAGCCATGTGACCAGGTTCATAGAGTGGAAAATCCGCCGGGAGTATCCTTGCCTACCGGGAATTGTGCCCCAGCGGCGCTTTGCGTCCGCCAAAAGAAACCAGGGAGAAAACATGGGTCTGCGTCTCAAGTTCAACATCGTGCTGGCGGTCGTTTTCGGCGCGGGAATGGCGGTATCGGCGTGGGTGTCGCACGAGCTTCTGCAGAGAAACGCGAAGCAGGAGGTGTTGCGCAACGCGGGCCTGATGATGGAGGCCGCACTTTCCATCCGCGGCTATACCGTCTCGCAGGTGAAGCCCCACCTCGAGTACCAGCTGGCCGAGAAATTCCTTCCCCAGACCGTGCCCGCCTATGCCGCCACGGAAACCTTCAACACCCTGCGCAAGAAGTATCCCGACTACAGCTACAAGGAAGCCACCCTCAATCCCACCAACCCGCGCAACCGCGCCGTCGAGTGGGAGGCCGACGTGGTCAACGCCTTCCGCAACCAGGCGGGCCTCACCGAATACACCGGCGAGCGCATGACCGCGACCGGACCGATGCTCTACATCGCGCGCCCGATCCAGATCAAGGACGCGGCGTGCCTCGCCTGCCACAGCGTGCCGTCGGCGGCGCCCGCCTCGATGATCAAGCTTTACGGCGAGAACAACGGCTTCGGCTGGAAGCACCATGAGGTGATCGGGGCCCAGGTGGTCTCGGTCCCCATGACCCTGCCGATCAAGAACGCCAACGACGCCTTCATGACGTTCATGGGCTCCCTCGCGGGAATCTTCGCCGTGACCTTCATCGTCCTGAACATCATGCTGTCGATGATGATCATCCGGCCGATTGCCAGGATGTCGGCCTCGGCGGACAAGATCTCCCAGGGCGACTTCAACGTGCCCGAGTTCGGCAAGGGAGCGGACGAGATCAGCGTGCTGGGGACTTCGTTCAACCGCATGCGGCGCAGCCTGCAGAAGGCGCTCAAGCTGATCGAGAAATGATTTTCGCGGGTCTTGCGTAGATCCCTTTCCATGCCCGAGCATCCTTCGAAAATCGGGAAGTACATCGTGACCCGCCCCCTGGGAAAGGGGGCGATGGGCATGGTCTACGAGGGCTTCGACCCGGTGATCGAGCGCAAGGTCGCCATCAAGACGATCCTTGCCGAGTATCTCGACGCCGCGGATCTCGAGGAGGCCCTCGCGCGCTTCAAGCGCGAGGCGCAGGCCGGCGGGCGGCTGTTGCACCCCGGCATCGTCGGCGTCTACGAGTACGGCAACGACGCCGACCTGGCGTTCATCGTCATGGAGTACGTCGAGGGTCAGGAGCTGAAGCGCGTGCTCGCCACCGGCATGCGCTACGAGACGATCGAGATCTTCGAGATCATGAAGCAGCTGCTCACCGCCCTCGACTACTCGCACAAGCAGGGCGTGGTGCATCGCGACATCAAGCCCGC
>JANNKG010000430.1:0-2048 GCA_031396185.1 Burkholderiales bacterium
CCCATGATCGACGAGGCGCCGAGGATGTGGACGGCCAGGATCGTCATGTCGATCGACATGCCCTGCTGGATGATGAGCGGGGGATAGAGAGTCCACCCCGAGGCGGCCGCGCCTCCGGGCACCAGGAACGAGCCCATCAGCAGCAGCGCCGCCGGGATCAGCAGCCAGAAGCTCCAGTTGTTCATGCGCGGGAAGGCCATGTCCGCCGCGCCGATTTGCATCGGCACCAGCCAGTTCGCGAAGCCCACGAATGCCGGCATGATCGCGCCGAACACCATCACCAGCCCGTGCACGGTGGTGAGCGAATTGAAGAACTGCGGGTCGAGCATCTGCAGCCCCGGCTGGAAGAGCTCCGCCCGGATGAGCAGCGCCATCGAGCCACCGATGAGGAACATCGTGAACGCGAACCACAGGTACATCGTGCCGATGTCCTTGTGGTTGGTCGTGTACATCCAGCGGGTGAAGCCCGGCGGCGGTCCGTGGTGTTCGTGCGCATCGCCATGGCCGTGGTCGTGGCCATGATCGTTGCCGTGGTCGTGGGCGTGGGTCGTGCTCATGGTGTGCTCCGCTTTCTCTTGATCGGTTGCTAGCGCGCAGCCTTGATTTCGGCCGGCATGACCGCATCGCCCTTGTTACCCCAGGCGAGACGCGTGTGTGTGATGACCGCGGCGAGGTCGGCGTCCGAAAGCTGCGCGAACGACGCCATCGCGGTGCCCGGCTTGCCCTTCAACACGATCGCGACCTGGGCGGCCTTCGGGCCATTCACCACCTTCGAACCGGCGAGCGGCGGGAACGCCGGCGGCAGGCCCTTGCCCGTGGCCTGGTGGCAGGCGACGCACTGGGCGGCGTATACCTGCTCACCCTTGGCCTTCAGCTCGTCGACCGACCATTTCTTGTTGGGATCGTCCGCCGGCGCTGCTCCGCCCGCCGCGACCACCTGCTGCGGCGCCGCTTCCGGCGGCGGCATCTTCGCCTTCTCGGCCTGCGCCCACTTCGCGTACTCCTCGGTCGACTTCACTTCGACCACGATCGGCATGAACCCATGCTCCTTGCCGCAGATCTGGCTGCACTGCCCGCGGAAGGTACCGACCTTGGTGGCCGTGAACCAGGCGTCCTTCACGAAGCCCGGAATGCCGTACTGGTTGATGCCGAGTTGCGGCACGTACCAGCCGTGGATCACGTCGTTGGAGGTGATCAGCAGGCGCACCTTCTTGCCCACCGGGACCACCATCGGGCGGTCGACCTCGAGAAGATAGTTTTCTCCCTTCGGCTTGCCCGGTCCCTCGCGCTCGTCGATCTGGTCGCGGGGCGTGGAGATGTTCGAGAAGAAGCGCACGCCGTCCTGCAGGTAGTCGTACTCCCAGCGCCACTGGTAGGCAGTGACCTTGATGGAGATGTCGGAATTTGCCGCGTCCTTCATCGCAAGCATCGTCTTGGTGGCTGGCCACGCCATCGCCACCAGCACCACCAGCGGCACCACGGTCCAGATGATCTCGACGGTGGTGTTCTCGTGGAACTGCGCGGCCTTCGCGCCCACCGAGCGCCGATGCTTGAAGATCGACCAGAACATCGCGCCGAAGACGAGGAAGAAGATCGCGACGCAGACCCAGAGGATGCCCCAGTGCAGGTCGTAGGCGTCCTGCGCCATCGGGCTCGCCGGCGGCAGGATGTCCACGGCATAGTCGGCGAACGCGCGGGTGGAGGCGAGCGCCGCGAGGGCAAGGGCGCTTGCCCGGAGGTGTTTCAGAAGCATGGCCAGACCTTTGTTGTACGGATTTCTCGTTAGGCTGCGGTGACGGGCAGCCGGCCGCGGAGTCTTTCCGCGAGCTGGCGCCGCCCCTCGTCCGACAGCATTCTCCCCAGCGGCTCGGTGCGCCCCGCGTAGGCCAGTCCCAGCGTGCAACGCGCACCCCGCTCCCGCAACACCACCCGCGCCCACGGCCGATGCGCCACGAAGCGCGTGTGCGTCGACGCGTCCCGCGCTTCCACGCGCACCTCGTGCTCGCCGACCTCGAGCCGCTCGAAATCGGCGTCGTGGCGCTCGACCA
>JANNKG010000444.1:0-1606 GCA_031396185.1 Burkholderiales bacterium
GGTCGCCTTCAACGTGGCCAAGCCGGCCGAGTACGCATGGCTGGTCTCCACCGTCGACAAGCGCCGCATCCTGTCGGCGGCAGCGCCCTTCTTCGCGCGCATCCACAAGGACGGCACGCTGAAGCGCCTGGTGGATCGCCATTACGGCCACGCCGCGCGCATCACCGCGGTCGACTCGGTCACGCTGATAGAGCGCATCGCCACGCAGCTGCCGAAGTTGAAGCCCTATTTCGAAGAGGCCGAGGGGGTGAGCGGGTTGGACTGGCGCCTCATCGCGGCGCTCGGCTACCAGGAGTCGCACTGGGACGCCTCGGCCACCTCCCCGACCGGGGTGCGCGGCCTGATGATGCTCACTGAAGAAACCGCCGTTCGCCTGCAGGTCAAGAACCGCCTCGACGCGCGTGACAGCATCGTCGGCGGCGCCCGCTACTTCGCGCTCCTCAAGGACTCGATCAGCGCGCGCATCGCCGAGCCCGATCGCACCTGGCTGGCGCTCGCCGCCTACAACCTCGGCCTCGGCCATCTCGAAGACGCGCGAATTCTCGCGCAAAAGAATTCCCTGAACCCCGATAAATGGCAAGACGTGCGCCAGGTGCTCCCGCGCCTCGCGGAGCCCGAGTCCTTCTCCAAGCTCAAGCACGGCTATGCACGCGGATCCGAAGCGCAGCAGCTGGTTGACAACGTGCGCAACTACTACGACATCCTCATCCGCATGGAGGCGCGCGATGCGCCGCAGCTCCCGGCGCCGGCGCCCGCGCCCGGTCAGCTCTCGACGAAAGGCACCACGTCGGGCAAGTGAGCGGTGTCGTCCCACGCCTCGATCGCCCAGGCGTCGGCCTGGAACGCGACGGCATTGTAGGAAGCGTTGGCGATCGCGACGCGGTGCGGCGTGGCCAACGGGATGTCGTGGACGATGCGGTAGAGCGCGGCGAGCACCCCGCCATGGCTCACCACCGCCAGCCGGCGTCCGTGGTGCTCGCGCGCGAGGGCGAGGAATGCGCCGCGCACGCGCTCGTGGAACTGGCGGCGACTTTCACCGCCGGGAATTTCCGCGTCAGGATCGATCTCGCGCACGCGGGAGAACACTCCGGGCCAGTGGCGCTCGAGCTCCTCATAGGAGTGGCCCTCACCCACGCCGAAGTGGCGCTCGCGCAGCCGTGCGTCGGCCTGCACCGCGAGGCCGCAGCGCGCGGCGATCGGCGCCGCTGTCTGTAGCGCGCGGCCCAGGTCGCTCGACACCAGCGCATCGAAGCGCTCGCTGGCCAAGCGGTTCGCGATCGCCTCGGCCTGCGCGAGTCCCGTCGCCGTGAGCGGGCTGTCCATCTGCCCCTGCACCCGCGCGACCACGTTCCACTCGGTCTCGCCGTGGCGCACCACGATGAATCTAGTCGTCATTCGGGATTCCGGAAGGTAGGCCGGGCCGGGATACTGGAAGTCATGCCTGGAGTGAAACGGGAGACTGGAACGCAGAGGTACGCAGAGGATACGCGAGAGGAACGCCTTGGCTTTTCCACGAATCTGCAAGCAGGACCTCGAATCTCCAGCCTGCATTCCTCTGCGAACCCTCTGCGTTTCCTCTGCGTTCTAGATTCCGCGTTCGAGCTTC
>JANNKG010000548.1:0-2210 GCA_031396185.1 Burkholderiales bacterium
TCACCGGTTACTGGACGCGCCGCGGGGATCCGGGCGCGTGGCTGAACGACCTGGGAGCGTCGGTGGCGAGCCTCAAGCAGCGCGGGCCCGACGACAACGGCGTCTGGGTGCGCCCTGGCGGGCGGGTAGCCCTCGGCCACACGCGCCTCGCGATCCTCGACCTCTCGCCGCTGGGCCACCAGCCGATGCGCTCGTCCGACGGCACGCTCACCATGGTCTTCAATGGCGAGGTTTACAACTTCGCCGTGGTGCGCGCCGAGCTCGAAGCCCTCGGCCATCGCTTCCGCTCGAGCGGCGACTCCGAGGTGATCCTCGCCGCGCTGCGAGAGTGGGGCGTGAAGGCCGTCGACAAGTTCATCGGCATGTTCGCGATCGCCGTGTGGAACGAGCAGGAGCGTCGCATGCTCCTGCTGCGCGACCGCCTCGGGGTAAAGCCCCTCTACTACGCGTGGAACGGCAACAATTTCTGGTTCGGCTCGGAGCTGAAGGCGCTGCGCGCGTTCCAGGCGTGGGTCCCCGAAATCGACCGGGACGCACTCGGCGAGTACCTGCAGTACGGCTACGTCTCCGCACCGCGCTCCATCTACAAGGGCGTGTCCAAGCTCCTGCCGGGCCACTGGCTCGAGCTGGGCGAGGTGGGCGAGCCCGCGACACACCGCTACTGGACGCCGCATGAAAACCTCGAGCCCCTGAAGGGAACCGAGGAGGACCTGGAGCGCCAGCTCGAACTCCTCATGATCGACGCTTTCCGCTATCGCATGGTTTCCGACGTCCCGGTGGGGGTGTTCCTTTCCGGCGGCATCGATTCGTCGGCGGTCGCCGCCATCCTGCAACGCTACGGCGGCGGCGAGGTGCGCACCTTCACCATCGGCTTCGACGACCCGCGCTTCAACGAGGCCGAGCACGCCAAGCGCGTGGCGCAGCACCTCGGCACTACGCACACCGAAAAGATCGTCACCGCGGCCGACATGGACGCGGTCCTGCCGCAATGGGCGGATCTCTTCGACGAGCCGTTCGGGGACTCCTCGGGCGTGCCGACCTACCTGGTCTCGAAGATGGCGCGCGAGCACGTGAAGGTGGCGCTATCTGCCGACGGCGGCGACGAGCTCTTCAACGGCTACAACCACTACGGCATCGTGAGCGACCGCGAGCGCTCCATGGCGCGCTGGCCCCAGGCGGCGCGAGTGGCGTTTTCGAAATCGCTCGGGGTGCTGGGAGCCGGGAGCCTGCGCACCGCGGCGAGCCTCATGCCGATGCCGATGGGATTGCGCCACGCGACGCGCCGCAACGTGCTCGAGCGGCTGGAAAAGCTGCGCGTCATGCTGCCCGCCCTCGACCGGACGTTGGTGTACGACCTCGCGATGACCTCCTGGACGCCGTGGGAGATCGCACACCTGCTGGGTGGAGCCACGGCCCCGCGCCACAGCATCGAGGGTCCCGGTACCCACTTTGCCGACCAGATGGCACACCGCGATATCCGCAATTTCCTGCCCGACGACATCCTCGTCAAAGTGGACCGCACCACGATGGCCTCAGGGCTCGAGGGGCGCGAGCCCTTCCTCGACCACCGCCTCGCGGAGTTCGCGCTGCGCTTGCCGATGGCGCTGAAGCGCGGCCCGCTGGGCCCCAAGCACCTGGTGCGCAAGGTCCTCTACAAGCTGGTGCCGCGCGAGATCCTCGAGCGCCCGAAGCAGGGCTTCGGCATCCCGCTCGCCGGCTGGCTGCGCGGCGAGCTGGCGCCCCTGGTGCACGAGTACCTCGCGCCGCAGCGCATCCGCGACGCGGGCATCCTCGATCCCGACATGGTGGCGCGCGCGGTCACCAATTTCCGCGACGGCGGGCCCGGCAACGACCGCCTCGACATGCAGAAGCTCTGGTACCTGATCGCCTTCGAGCTGTGGCGCGAACGCTGGATGACCGGAACCCAACAGCAGGCGGAAGGAGCGCAACATGCGCGTGTTGTTTGTAATTAGCGACCTCGGCTACCACGGCGCCCAGAAGCAAGTGGTCGAGCTGTCGCGCGAGCTCGCGCGCCGTGGCCACCAGGTGGCGATCTATACGCTCAACGACGATGCCCCCCGCGCGGCGGAGCTCGCCGGGACGGGCGTGGATGTGATCGTCGACCAGAAGAAGCTCAAGCTCGATCCCGCGGTGCTCGCGCGCCTGCGGCGCAAGATCCGCAACTGGCGCGCCGAGATCGTCCACGGATT
>JANNKG010000489.1:0-3673 GCA_031396185.1 Burkholderiales bacterium
GAGGACGGCAAGCCGGTCTCCTACGAGCTGATGCGCGAGCGCCTGCGCCGCGAGGTGCTCACCCTCAACGCAACCTTCTCGACCAATCCCCGCACTGGACGCGTGGAGCTCGTGGTCCGCGGCGCGGGCATCGGCCTCGACGAGTCCCGCCGCGCGCTCGACTGGATGGCGCTTGCGCTGCATTCACCCGACCTGCGGCCCGAGAACCTGCCGCGCATTCGCGACCTCGTCGACCAGTCGCTCGCCACACTTCGCAGCCGCACGCAGCAGGCCGAGGAGTCGTGGGTGAACGATCCCGCCAACGCCTATCGCCTGCAGCGCCACCCCGCCTACCTCGCCGCCGATTCGTTCCTCACGCGCACGCACAACGTGCTGCGGCTGCGTTGGCTGCTGAAGGACGCGGGCGCCGACGCCGAGGCGGTTGCGGCCTTCCTCGCTCGCCTCGGGGAGAGCAGCAGCAAGTTGCCGCGCGCAGAACTCGAAGCGCTCCTCTCCGGCGGCAAGGCTCCGGGTCTCGAGGCGCTCGCGCCCGCGCAGCGGGCGCTCGCGAGCGAAGCATTGCGCGACCTGCAACTGAGCCTCGCCGAGATTCCCGACGCGAGCCTGGGAACCGACATCGCTTACCTCACGGCGGCGATGCGCGAGGACCTGCTCACGCCGCCGGCCGAGGTGCTGGCGCGCCTCGACGGCTTGCGCCGCCGCGTGCTTCGCTCAGGCGGCGCCCGCATGTTCGTGGCCGGCCCGCAGGCGATGCGCGAATCGCTGGCCCCCCGGATCGAGGCCTTCGCCGCCCGGCTCGATGCCGCGCCCTGGAGTGCGATCTGGCACGGGTCGGAGCCGCTCATCGACGCGCGCTTGCGGAGCCGCGAGCCCGATGCGATGCCGCTATACGTCGGGTTGCATGCGCCCAACAAACAGGGCGGCGTCATCATGACCTCGCTGCCGTCGGCCCACTACGCCGACTTCGCCGACAAGCAGGCGCAGCTCGACTTCCTCGCCGCGCGGCTGCACGGTGGCTCCGCCCCCCACAGCGCCTTTTCCCGGACGGTCGGCGCGGGACTTGCCTACAGCAACGGGATGCGGGGAAGCGTCTCGTCGGGACGCGTCGGCTACTACGCGGAGCGCACGCCGGAGCTGCCGCAGACGGTGCGCTTCGCGATCGGCGCGCTGAAGGAAACCCGTCCGGACCCATGGTTCGGCGAGTACGTAATGGCACTGACCTTCTCGGAGTCGCGCGCGTCGGGCACCTACGAGGCGCGCGCCGAGGGCATCGCCAACGATCTCGCCGACGGCCAGTCGCCTGAGCAGGTTCGCCGCTTCCGCGCGTCCCTCCTCGAGCTGCGCAAGGATCCCGGGCTCGCGGCGAAGCTCTTCGAGCGCAAGGACCGTCTCTACGGGACGATCATCCCGGGCTACGATTCGAAGCCGAATGCGGGCGCTGGTGCGGTGTATTTCGCGATCGGCCCCGACAAGCAGCTGGATGCTTGGGACCAATACCTGCGCACCACCGCGGCCAAGGGCTCGCGGCTCTACAAGCTCTACGGCCGCGACTTCTGGATGCCCTGAAACCAGGTTCTACCAGCCGTAGAGGGCGGCGGGGTTGTCGACCAGGATCTTGCGGCGCGTGCCCTCATCGGGCGCCCACTCGAGCAGGAGGTCGAGGAGGTCCGCGTCGTCCGGTGTGCGGTCCTTCGGCGCGGAGGGGTGGGGCCAGTTGCTCGCCCACAACATGCGCTCGGGCGCGGCGCGCACCAGCGCCTTCGCGAGCGCGCCCACGTCTTCGTAGAGCGGCGCACCGGTCTTCGAAACCTCGTACGGCGCCGAGAGCTTCACCCAGCAGCGACCGGTGTCCACCAGGCGGAGAAGCGATCCAAACGACTCGTGGCTCGGTGCCACCGGCTCCAGGAACTTGCCCACGTGATCGATGATGAACTTCCCCGGCAGCCGGCGGATCTGTGCCTCGTGGTCGGGCATGAGGCGTCCGTCGAGCTGCACGATCGAATGCCAGCCGAAGGGCTGCACGCGCGCGGCGAGCTCGTCCATCACATCCCATCCCAAAGCCCCACCGGGCAGTGTCATGAACCGGATCGCGCGAATGCCGCCGCGCGTGAGGCGCTCGAGCTCCGCATCGCCGACGCCGGGTTTCACCACGGCCACGCCGCGGGCATCGGCGCCAATCTCGGCGATGGCCGCGAGCGTGCAGCGATTGTCGTCGACGTAGGCGTTGGGCTGCACGATCACCGCGCACGAGATGCCCAACCGGCGCTGCACTTCGCGATACGCGGAGACCGGGAAATGACCAGGCAGCGGCGGCCCGCCGGGCGCCGAGGGGATGCGCGTGTCGTAGATATGCATGTGCGTGTCGATCGCCCCCGCCGGGGTGACGAGCTTCGGCGCCTTCATTTCTTCGCCGGGAGGGCGTCAGGGATCGCCTTATGCGGATCGCCGCCGATCTCGGCCGCGACGAAGGTGCCACCCTGGTACTTTTCGGTGAGGGGGTCGGCCCCCGGCTTTTCCTTGGCGAGGACTTCGCTCGCCCAGGGCTCGCTGTCGTCCTGCGGCCGGTAGCCGAGTCGTTCGGCGTTCGCGTTGTCGTACCACGAGCGCGCGTTGCCGGAGACGCCGTAGACGATCTCGAAGCGGATGTCCGGATGCTCGATGCCGATGGTCACGAGCTGCGCCAGGTCGCGCGGCGAGATCCAGATCGACAGGCGCCGCTTGTCCAGGGGGTGTGGATTCACGTTGCCGATGCGCATGTTGAAGATTTCCATGCCGTACTTGTCGGCATAGAGGCTGCCGAGCGCTTCCCCGAAGACCTTCGACACGCCATAGCGGCTGTCGGGACGCGGGTAGACCCGATGGTCGATGGTCTCGTCGCGCCGGTAGAAGCCCACCGCGTGGTTGCTGGTGGCGAAGAGGATGCGCTTCACGCCGTTCAGCCGCGCCGACTCGAACACGTTGTAGGTCCCGATGATGTTGGCCGGGAGGATCGCCTCCCACGGACCCTCGACCGAGAATCCGCCCAGGTGCACGATCGCGTCCACGCCGCGCGTCACGTGTCCGAGCTCTTCCATGGAGGCGATGTCGGCGCACATGAACTCCTCGCCGGCAGCGAGGTCCGTCATCGGCTTCACGTCGGAGAGCCGCAGCTTGTAGCGTCCCGCGAGCTCGCGGCGCAGGTGCGAGCCCACGTCGCCGGCCGCACCCGTGATCAATACGGTTTTCATGCGAGCCTCGCCAGGCGCGTCGCCTGCGCAGTGTTCACCGCGCCCGTGGGCGCGCGCGCCTTCACGATTTCGGCCACCTGCGCCACGGTCTCGAGCGCCTGGTGCTCGGCCGCCTGCGGCGTGAGCCCGCCCACGTGCGGAGTGGCCACCACATCGGCGCGCCGCGCGAGCGCGGGCGTGGGCATCTGGTCGGGATCGCGCCCGACGTCGAGCGCCGCGCCCGCGATGCGCCCCGAGTCGAGGGCGCGCGCGAGCGCCGCCTCGTCGACCAGGTTGCCGCGCGAGACGTTGATGAAAAAGGCACCGGCTTTCATGCGCTGGAACGCCGCGTCGTCCATCAGGTTCTCCGTCTTCTCGTTTGCAATCGCAAGGCACACCACGTAATCCGAGCCGGCCAGCAGGTCGGCGAGCTCACGTTGCTCAACGCCCGCCTCGGCCACGCGCGC
>JANNKG010000544.1:0-2216 GCA_031396185.1 Burkholderiales bacterium
AATAGGGGCGCGCGCCCCCGAGGAGAGCCGCACCCTCGTAGATCTGGTAGAACGGATTGGGCATCACCACCAGCGCCTGGCTTTCGGTGGGATCGAGGATCGTCTGCGCGATGGCGAATAGCGCCTCGCGGCTGCCGGTGACCGGGATCACCTCTTTCGCAGGGTCGAGGGATCCCAACCCATGACGGCGCGCGAGCCACTCGGCGATCGCCGCGCGCAGCTCGGGAAGGCCAAGAGTGAGCGGGTAGCGCGCGAGGCCGGCAAGGTTCGCGCTGAGCGCCTCCTTGATGAGGGACGGGGTCGGGTGCTGCGGCTCGCCCATGCCCAGGCTGATCGGACCGAGTCCTTGGGGGGGCGTAGCTCCCGCGAGCAACCCGCGCAACCGCTCGAAGGGATACGGTTGCAGGAGCCCGAGGCGCGGATTCATGCGCCGATTATACGGGCGGGTGCTTGAGGATTCCGAGGCGGTAGAGGGGCAGCTTCAACCACCAGCGCAGCCCGCCGCGCCGCACGATCTCGTAGTCCTTCGCCGCGATCGCCGTGTCGCGGGCGCGCAGCTCCGCGCCGAGGCGTTCCAGCTCGCGGGCGTGGTCGATGCGTGCCTGTTCGAGGCTTGCGTCGGATGCCGCCTTCAGCCGCTTCCATTCAACCACGTCGCGATGCATGAAATCGATCGCCCGATCCCGCTCGGCCACCAGCTCCAGCGCCTGTTCGCGCTCCGCGGCGGCACCTCCCAGGTCGCGCATCACCTTTTCGTAATCGCGGTGCACCCACTCGTCGCGGTCTGCGAGCACCGACACTTCGGGCTCCAGTTGCTCCAGGCTCTTGCGGGCGCGGCTCGCGACCACGATGAAATACAGCGGGCTTGCGAGTGCCGCCGTGGCGCTGGCCGGGTCCGCCTCCGCCACTTCGAGCAGGGCACCGGCTCGCGGAGCGCTGCCTTCGGCGGCGATCACCGAGAAGAACGACGGGCGCTGCCCGTACCACGAGGTCTCGGGAAAGCGCGATCCCAGCAGCGCGGCCAGCTCCTCCCGATAGAGCTCCTTCACGTGGAACTCGTTGGCGAAGGCGCGCTTGTCGCTGTACTCCAGCCGGTTGGGGCACGACAGGAGCAGGACGCCCTCGGGCTTGAGCACTCGCGCAATCTCGGCCAGGAACGCGTCGTGCTCGTGGATATGCTCGAGGGTCTCGAACGAGACCACCACGTCGAACGACGCCGAAGCGACCGGCAGTTGCGCGCACGATGCCGCGACGAACTCCACGTTGGGCGCGCTCCCATAGGCGTGCCGCGCGTGCTCGATGGACGCCGGCGAGATATCGATGCCGGTCACGTGCGCCGCACTGCCGGCGAGGAGGGCGGCCCCATAGCCCTCGCCGCAGGCCACGTCGAGGACGCGTCGCCCGCGAGCCCAGCGCTCGGCGAAATGGTAGCGGTGCCAGTGTTCGACCCAGATTTCGCCGCGGGTGCCGGGAATGAAGCGCTCGCCGGTGAACTCGATCTCGCCGCTCACAGCCGCAGCCCCCTTCGCCGCAGCCATGCCCGCGTGGGCGCGCGCCAGGCTGCGAGTCGCGCGAACACGCGATTCGAGCTCACCAGCTGGCGCACCGCATTGCGCGTTGCCAGCACCACCGCCTGCTCGCGCGAGTAGCTCTCGGCCATCAGCGCGATGTCGCGCGCGGAGAGCGTGAGGCGCAATGCGCGCTGCCGCTCGACGGCGCCCGCATAGGCGGCATCGAGGCGCGCCTGCCGTTCGGCCGCCAGGCGCGGATCGTCGGGAACGCGATACTTCGACGTGGTCTTCTCCACCGGCACGAAATCGTCCTCGATGGTGTAGCGCGTCCACAGGTTCCAGTCCTCGAGCTGGTCCATGTCCTCGGCGAGCCCGCCGTGGCGCTCCCACAGGCTGCGGTGGAAAAGGACCGACTGGATCGGCAGGTAATTCTGGTGCCAGAGCATGATCCGGTCGAAGCGCCGGCGCAGCCGCGGGACGCGGCGCGTTTCCTCATAGATGGCCTGCTCCGCGTCGATCACGCGCGTATGGGTTTCCCACGCGAAGCCGTACGCGCCCTTGGCGCCCGCCCGGTGCACCGCTTCGACCAGCACCTCGATGTGGTCGGCGAAGAGCACGTCATCGTCGTCGAGGAAGTTGATCCACTCACCACGCGCCTGGGCGAGGGCCACGTTGCCCGCGCGCGCTCGCCCGACGCGCTCGGCG
>JANNKG010000547.1:0-14129 GCA_031396185.1 Burkholderiales bacterium
CAGACACTTTCATTCGGCGGGCACCGCGAATGAAAGTGTCTGACCCTTTTATTTCGTGCGCTTTTTGCGCCAGCGCCTGAGGACGAAGAAGAGCGAGCCCGCCAGCGTGAGCAGCACCAGCGCGATCACCGTGTAGTAGACCGCCGGGCGCGTGTAGAGGAACGACTCCACCGCCGAATACGAGCCCTTCTTGCCGGTCGCGTAGCGTTGCCCCGCCTCCATCGATGTGACCTTGGGTTCCGGTTCGCCGGCCTCGATCAGCACCAGGTCGCCCCGGCTCTGCGACTGCACCTGCCCGGTCAAAAGCAGCCGGCTGGTCGCGAGCAAGTCATCGGCGCCGCTCGCCGTGAGCATCACCACGGAGCGCCCCGCCTCGAAGGGCGACTGGAACTGCATCAGCAGGCCGCGGCCGGCACCCAGCGCACTTTGCTGCCGGCTGGTGGCCGAAACCGACTCGGTGTTCCAGCCGCGGACCACCGGATACGGAACGGTGACCCCCTCCTCGAGCAGCTTGAGCGGGGCGGCCTGGCGGATCTCGCGGGCCACCGCGGGCGCGACCCCCACCACCAGCAGCTCCCCAGCCTCTGTCGGCCGGTCGTAGGTGAAAGTAAGGCCGAACAGGGGGAATCCGTTGCGTTGGGTGGCGAGGCCGACCAGGTTCAGCGCGGCAGCGAGCGTGCGCTCATCCTTGTCGGCGAGCCATACGTAGGCTTCGTGGCCGTCGGGCCAGCGCGTCACCGGGAACCCCGAATGCATGAAGAGCTCCAGCTTCGGCAGCTCCACGAAGTGGGGCATGGGCGGAAACCTGATCGAGGAGTTCTCGTACAAGGTGAAGAACATTCCGTCGGGCTGCAGCAGGTCGCAGACCTGGCCTCCGGAGTTCAGGTGCGCGGCAAAGGAGATGGTGTTGCTTCCCGGCTGGAACACGTAGGTCGGGATGTTGAGCTCGTAGTTCTCGATGAAGGTGCCGGTGGGGCTGTCGAGCCGCACGGCCCGCACCCCGCGGCCGTTGACCGACACGTTGAACGACGAGTCGTTCTTCAGTCCCACGCCATAGGAGAAATTCATCAGCAGCTTGGCGTGCTGGTTGGGGCGGATGTGGAAGTCGGGCGGCAGCCGGAACGTGATGCTGCGCTCGCCGGGGTTCAGACCCACCCAACTCTGCGTCGGGAAGTTGAGCGTCTTGAGGCTGTACGCCGTGTCGGTGGCGATCGTCTCCCGGCCGCTGTACTGGCTCACTTCCGGCAACCCGAAGTCGAAGGCACTGAGCTCGTCGGTCCCGGGGAAGCGGAAGCTGATGTTGGAGAACGTGATGGCCGCGAGCTTGGTGGCCGCGTCGTCCTCCCCGGACAGCAGCAGCAGCGCGTGCTTCGGATCGGCCTTGCCGTCGGCGGTCACCATCGGCAACAGCTTCAGGTACCCCCCCTTGATCGGCGCGGCCAAGGCACCCGCCGCGCCGGGCACGGTCTGCGCGAACGAGCGCTTGCCGACCACGACGTTATCCACGCCGGGCTTGAGCGCGCGCGAGACCGTGAAGCCCACGCGCCGGTAATCGAACCGCCGCGCAACTCCCGAGGCCACGATCCCCGCAAGCGCGGCGCTCGATACCGACGAGTCCGGGATAACGATGTGGACCTCGCCCGAAGGCAGGAGCCGCGGATCGAAGACGTGGGAGGACAGGGCAGAGAGCTCGCGCGGCAGCGCCTTCAGCTCGTACTCCATCTCCACGTAGGAGTCGCGCAGGCTGATGTTGGTCCACAAGTCCGCCGAGCATGGGCTCTCGCACTGGTTCGTCGTGGCGTGCTGGGCCACGGCAAACACGATCGGGTTGTAGCCGGGCTCGAGCAACCGCGTGGGAATCTCGACGCCCAGCTTCACTTCGGGGGCCTGCGGGTTGAGTCGTGCCTGCGCGATCGGCTCGCCCCGGACCTTGACCACCAGCGTGGACGAATTGGGAATCAGGTTGGCCGAAACGGTATAGCGCAGGTGCACCACGGCGCGCTTGAGCTCCCAGCGGTCCGGCAGCGGGAACTGGATCTCGCGCTGGTCCGAGATGCAGCGCAGCTCCAGCTTTTTCAGGCTTGTGAGCTGCTCGAACGGCAACCTCATCGTCTCCGCCTGGGCTGCGAAGGCCATCGCGGCCGCCACCCCGGCCACCGCCACCTTGCGTGCGTGCCGTCCCACTCGCTTTGCGTAATGCCACGAGGCCTTCGCCACGATCGCCCCGCAAATCCAGGTTCCGCGCAATCCCATGCGACCGAGTTGCCCGAACAGGTCGCCGAGCGGGATGCCGCGCGAGCGCTTGTCCCACACCGCGAGCCACCGCCGGCTGTCGCCATAAACAAAGCGCACGATGTCGTTGTAGGCCTCGCGCTGCCGGATGAACTGCAGCGCAAGGAGGGTCGCGCCACCCTCGCGCGGGCGCGTCCGGATGACTTCTCCCTCGAAGTAGGCCACCAGCCCATCGGCCCCGGCAGCTTCCATCAGGACGCGCTCGCGATCCTTGATGGGGAGGTCGACCTTGACGACGAAGCTCGCACCGGTCATCGACACGTCGACCATGTCCACCGACACGCGTTCGCGCAGGCGGGGAAACTGCACCATCGCCGAGCCGGCCACGGAGAGCCGGTGGTGCTTGCGGACCTGGCGTTTCTCCCAGAGCGCGCCGATCGACGCGGTCGCGAGGTAGATGTTGTAGATGCTCCAGATCATCGTCACGGCGATCACGTCACGGAATTCCGGTTGGGCCCAGAAGCGCGTCGCGCCGGAGACCGCCGCCGTGAGGTTCAGGCACAGCAGCCCGAAGAACACGAGCGAGAGCGAGTTGAGCTGCTCCTCCTTCACGCCGATTCCCTTGGGCGTGACCTTGAAGGTCGGCCGGTGCGGATGGCGGATGGCGGAGAGCACCGCCGGGGCGAGGAACACCGACTGCACGCTTTCGTAGATCTCGGAGAAGAACGGGCGGCGCGTCCGGCCGAAGAAGAAGTCCGTCACCAAGAAGGTCGAGACTACGTAGGGCAGCGCGTAGGCCACGATCTGCGGCGCCGACGCGTGGTAGATCGCGAGGCCGAAGATGAGGAACGCGGCCGGGGCCACGAAGTACACCACGCGCGCCAGCCCGAAGAACCAGAACAGGCAGCAGTTGAAGTAGCACAGGCGCTGCGCGAGCGACAACCCGGGCACGAACAGCGGATCGTGGAGGATGAAGATCTGCACCATGCCCTGCGCCCAGCGCGTGTGCTGCAGCATATAGTCCGCGTACGAGTCGGGCGCCAGGCCGCACACCATTGGCTGGTTCACGTACACGCTGCGGTATCCGCGCCGATGCAGCTCGAATGCGGTCTCCGCGTCCTCGGTGATCGACTGCCCCGCCATGCCGCCCACCTCCTCCAGGCAGGAGCGGCGCATCACCGCCGCCGAACCGCAGAAATAGCTCGCGTTCCAGGAATCCAGCCCCGGGTGGATGACGCGGTAGAACATCTCGCTCTCGTCGGGGACCGCGGCACCCGCGCCGAGGGCCTTCTCGGTGGGCGCCGCGTTCACGAAAAAGTGCGGCGTCTGCACCAGGAATACCTTGGGATCGACGAGGAAATAGCCGAGGGTGCGCTGCAGGATCTCCGCAGTCGGGACGTGATCGCAGTCGAGGAACAGGACGAACTCGCCGTTGGAGTTCGTGAGCACGTGGTTGAGGTTGCCCGCCTTCGCCGAGCGGTTGGTCTCGCGCGTGATGTACTGCGCACCCATCTCGGTCGCAATCTCCATCAGCCGGTAGCGCCGCTGCCAGGCTTCCGGCCCCTTTTCGTCGTGGGAGCGCTTGGCGAGTGTGCCGCCGTCATCGCAGATGTAGATGCGCAGGCGGTCCCGGGGATAGTCGATCTGCGTGGCCGCCAGCGTGGTGAGGCGGACGATTTCCGGATCCTCGCTGTACGTGGGGATGAAGATATCGACGGTGGGCCAGGTCGCGCGATCCTCCGGCATCGGCTGGGGCTCGCGCTCGAGCGGCCACATGTTCACGAACAGGCCGAGCAGGTGCACCGTGATCGAATAGACCTCGGCCACGAACAGCATCGACATGCCGATGAAGTCGAACGGGTTGGTGTAGAGCAGCGTCTCGAAGCTGCGCCACCAGAGGTAGCGCAGCGTGAGGTACCCGGCGAGCAACACGAAGACCAGGCGCCAGGCGTTGCGCCGGGTCGCGGGAACGCGGCCGATGGTGAACAGCAGGCCCACGCACACCCACCCCGAGACCAGCTGGACGGTCTCCGCGAAGTGGGCCTCGCGCAGGTGGACCATGTAGAGCAGCATCCCCGCCGCGAACATGAGCGGCGCTGCGCTCGCCGGCATGTGGCGGACCGCCTCGATGCTGCGCGCGGCCAGGCCGCGGCGGCGATGGATGTGAACGGTCTTGTGGGTGTTGACGGTGTCCACTCGGGACCTATTGCCCGCGGGCCGCGTCGTCGCGCGCTGCCAGGCGCCGTGGGGTCCTCGGCGTCGGGGCTGCCGACGCTTTCGCCGGCGACGCTTGCGCGGCGATCCGCGCCTTTCGCGGTGAATCCACCGACGCTTGGCGTTCCGCCGGGACCGGGAGTGCGACGGCCGAAGCCATGCCGCCCTTTTCCTCGTGATAGAGCACGTTCGTGCCGGGCGTTTCCTGGTATTGGACGATCACGCCGGGCGCGCCGCGGGCGCCGCTATCGGGCTGGGGCGAGGGCGCCTGCGCCAACGAAGGCGCGGAAAGGCCGATCGCCGCCGCACCCACGGCGCCGGCCGCGCGAAGGCAGCCCAGCGTCCCACCGGTTCGGGTGCGTGTGTCTCCCATGATTAAGGTGCGCCCTTGCCCTCTCGGGGAGGGGTTATTGTGAAACCGGTTTTAGCACGCCTTGCACGCCAAGGCCAGCAGCGGCGCGCCTCCCTCGTCCCGGGGCAGGTCATGCGCCACGCTCACGCAGCGCGATCTTGCACAGCAGCAGCAGCACCGCGGAATAGTACGGCTGCTCCCGGTCGAGCGCCGGCAGCCGATCGGCGCGCAGTGCCGGATACTCCGCCACCATCTGCGCGATGGCGCGAACACCCTGCCCGGCGCCGTGCGTGTCCACGCTGTCGTCCTTGAGGTTGGTCCAGACGGGAAGGGCGCGCGCGCCTTCGAAATGGCCCCAGAAATCCCGATAGGGCTTGATCAGCGCGTCGGTCTCTTTGCGACTCCATAGCAAATAGAGCGGGATGCGCACGGCGTCGAAGCCGAAACGCTCGGGAGGGGGTCCTCCGGGAAGGACGCGCTCGCCGAGCCGCAGCCAGTCGGGCGGAAGTCGCCAGCGGCCGAAGTACGAATACCCGAGGATTGCCACGCCGGTGCGGGAAAGCTCGTCCCATTCGGGAGCGGGATCGGCGCGCGCAAGTTCGCGTAGCGCCGGAAACACCCAGTATGAAAGGTTGATCGTCAGCCCTTCGGGCTTGTCGAAGCCCTCCAGGCCCGGGACCAGCACCAGGCCGTGCGCCACGCGCCGCAACGATTTCCTGCGGATGTCCGCGGCGATGCGCGTGCCTGCCGCGGCATACTCCGGCTGCCGCCACTTCTCCGCGGCGCGCAGCAGGGCCCAGGCGACGAAGATGTCGCCGTCGGCCGCGTTGTTCCTGTCGGTGACGCCGCCCTGCGGCTGCCATTTCCACGCCAGCAAGGCATCGTCCCGAACCTGGAGATTTTGCCGCGTCCACAGCCACAGCCGATCGAACGCCGCGCGGTCCGCGTAGTGCACGGCAAAGAGCATCGCGAATCCCTGTCCCTCGGAGTGGCTGATGCGGCCTTGTCCCGTGTCCACGATTCTCCCGTCCGCCTCGAGGAACCCCTGCTTGAAGGTTTCCCAGTCGGCGTCGGCCGCGCATGCGTTAAGCGCGAGGCACATCGCGGCAAGCCCGAGCACGCGTTGAACGAGAGGCCTCAAGGTCATGGCCGGGGCGACTTGGCGGGCCAGAGCGGCGGTGGCGCTGGGGGAAGCTCGAGGGGCGCGTCGCGCGGCTCGACACGCGGGGCGCGCGGCTCGCCCGGAAGAATTCGAGCGGCGCGCGCGCGCATGATGTGCGCCGTTGCGGGATCGTCCTCCCGCATCCGCTCGCGCGCGAATTCGGCGAGCGCCGCCGGATCGTAGTGGTCCCTGGGCACACAGGACAGTCGCTCGACGGCACGGTCCTGCGCCAGGGCCGCGGACACGGCAAGGAGTGCAACAAGCGGTGCGAACGACATGATGCGCACGTTCCCCGTCCTCTCAGTAGGGGAACCCGAGGAACACGGGCTCCGGCGGCAACGATACCGGACGGGCCGCAGGCCCGTCGGGCGTATAGCGGACGTAAAGCAGGAAGCGGTTGGGCGTGTAGTTCGTCGAGCGCTCGAGCTCCATGCGCCCGCCGATGAAGACATCGGGCGCGAGCTGGTGCTCGACGAGGGCGGCGAACGAGCGCCCGTAGGTGCGGCCGTTGTTGCCGCCGCCGTAGAACGGATCGATGCCGGTCACCGGCGCCAGAGCCTCCGCGCCAGCCTGAAGCTGCGCGTCGGTGGGGAAGAACGGCGCGCGCCTCGACTCGGACCACGACACCGACACCGATCCGCGGAGGAATACCGACGTAAGCGCGGTGCGCAGCCCGAAGGTGAGCGGAATGGACAGCGAGCGGTACGACCGCGGGCTGTAGTAGCCGCCGTGACCGAAGGTGAACTCCCCGGCGTTTTCGCTGAAGCGCCACAGCATCCCGGTCAGTCCCACCGCGAGCTGGCGATTGTCTTCGTTGATCAGGCGCCGATAGGCGCCGGCCATGAGCTCCGCCTTGTCATTGTCCTGCACGTTCCTGCCGCTCAACCGGTAGAGGCCCGCGAGGCCCCATGCGCCGTAGTCCCCGCCGCTGTCGCGGGAGAGGTTGAGGCGCAGGCCGGTGGCGACGACCCCGCCCCAGGTGCGACCGGTATTGGGGTCGCGCGTCCCCGCGTGCGACAGCAGGCTGCTCGCGATCGCCCGCCGCGAGGCGTCGACGGAATACGAATACGTTCCGAGCTTTCCATTGTGGAGAACTCCTCCCACGAGGTTCACGACGGGAAATCCGATCGGCGTGGTTCCGACGTCGAACCGCCATCCGTCACGCTCGAATCCTGCGCCCAAGGCCACGCCCTTCTCCGCCGATGGGGGCAGGGCATCGGCGCAGAGCGGAATGCACAGCAGCAGGCTGCCGAAGGTCGAGGATTCCCCCGCGTCGGCCAGGTCGAGCTGGCCGCTATCGACGCGTGTCGGCGCGACGCGGAATAGCCACTGGCCCGCCGGGCTCCACGCTTGCCGATGCGCCAACGGCAACTCCTGGGCGCTGATCTGCGACTTTCCCGCGCTGCCCGAGCGATGGAGCCCGTCGAGCGCGGCGGCGTTCCAGCTCAGCCGCTGGTCGAGCATTTCCGCGAGCCGGCGATACCGCCAGCCGTCGCCGCTGCCCGCCTCGCTGCCGAGCGAGCGCTGTTCGTACGAGATCGCGTCGTCGAGACGGCCCGAGCGCTGCGCGATGCGCCCCGCGGCGGCAAGTGCACGCGCATCGTCGGGATGCGCACGCAAGATCGATTCCACCAGCGGTTGCGCCGCCTCGACATCGCCTTGCTCCACCAGCGTCTCGGCGAGGGCGAGCTGCGCGGCGCTATCGCCCGGGTTCGCTCGCACGAGTTCGCGATAGATTTCCGTGGCCTCTGGTGCGCGTCCCATCTCGCGCAGCACGCGCGCCTGCTCCTGGCGCTGGCGCGCGAGCTGTGGGGGCGTGGGCTCGGCCGGCAGCGAATCCTGGAGTGCGCGCAATGCGTCGGCGGTCCGGCCGGCTGCGCGCAGGGCCTCCGACTGTCGAAGGTCGAAACTCAGCTTCAAGTCCACGACGACAGTGGAGAGATCGGGATCGGCTCCGACCGCCTCCCGCATGGCGGCGAGCGTCTGGCCGGCCTCGCTCGGCTGGTCAGCGCTCGCATAGGCCATCGCACGCCGGCCCTGCACCGTGGTCCACAGGCGCCGCTGCAGTCGCGTCATGGCTTCGGTGCGTTCGCCGGCGGTAACGCCTTCGAGCACCGTGAGCGCCTCCGAATCGCGTCCGGTGCTCGAGAGAAACAGCGCGAACGCATGGCGAGCGTCGGCGTCGCCGGGCCGGCGCCGCAGGAGATCGTCGAACAGGGCGCGGCCGCGCTGCGCGTCGCCCGCCGTCGCGTAGAGGCGCGCCAGGTCGTGACGCACCCAGGGATCCAGCGGGTCGAGGGCGACGGCCTGCTCCAACGCAGCGACCGCCGCGGCCTGGCCGCCCTGCGCCTGCAGCTGCGTCGCCTGCTCGCGTAGGCGACCGGCGCGCACGCCGTTGATCGCATCGCTCACCGACAAACGCTGCGCGGGCGTGAGCTCCCCCAGGAGTGCCTCGGCCTCGAGGTCACGGCCTGCGGCCAGCAGGATGCGCGCGAGCTCGATGGCTGCGGTCGGCTCCTTCGCGTCGATGGCGCGCGCTTCGCGCACGCGGGCTTCGGCGACGTCGAGCTGCCCCGCTTCGCGCGCCTGCCCCGCAAGCTGCAGCAATTCCCAGTAACGCGCGGTCTGGATCATGCCGTTCCACTTCGCCGCAGCAGACCCGTCGAGTTCGCGCGCGCGCCGGAATTGCTCGAGCGCCTCGGCATGGCGCCCCTGGCGCAGGCGCACCAGCCCGAGGCCGCCGGCGGCCTCGCCGTCGTTCGGGCGCAGGGCGACAGCCTCCTGCAGCCGGGCCTGCGCGTCTTCGATGCGCCCCGCCTCGAGCGCCGCCCAGCCCTCGCGCATGGCGCGAAGACCGGGATCGGTGCGCACCTTCCGATCCTGCGCGAGGGACTGAGTTACCTCGTCGAGCCGTTCCTTGACGGCGGTCTCGCCCGGATTCGACGCGATGTACTCGCGCAGCGCCGCCAGGCTCGCTTCCACGGGATCCATGGCGAGAACCGCGCGGCGCCACGACTCGCGCGCCTGGCGCGCGACCAACACCGACTCACTCGCACTCAGCTCGCGCAGGGACTTCAGCGTTTCCGCGGCCACCGGCTTACGCGTGCTCATGTGGCTCGCGAGCGCGACCTGGAACCGGGGATCATCGGGATGCTTGCGTGCAAGATCGACGAGGAGCCGGCGGCCCGCTTCCTTGCCGTCGCGGGTCCCCGCCACGAGCTGCGCGTACTCGAGCGCCATTTCGTCGTCGGGAAAACCCTCCGGAAAGATCTCTCGATAGGCCCGGATCGCCGCCTCGTTGCGCCCGGCCCGTCCCAGTTGGCGTGCCTGCCGCAGCCGCTCCTTGTCGGGCCCACGGATCCTCAGCTGCGCCGCGAGCTGCGCGATGCCGGGATGACCCGGATGCGCGATGCGCAAGCGCTCGAGCGTCGCACCGGCATCGCGATCCTGGTCGCTGCGAAGCTGCATTCGCGCCAGCATCACCAGGCCTTCCGGGTGGTCGCGTTCGAGTCGAAACAACTTGTCGAGCTCCGCGCGCGCGAGGTCTTCGCGAGCACGGGCCTGCCAGAATTCCGCGCGCTGCAGCAGTCCCGCCGCCTCGGGTGACACGGCCGGCGACGCGCGCGGGAGCGCCAGGAACAGCGCGAGCAGGAGCGACGGGGCCAGTCGCCGGATCACGCCGCGCTCCGTGCCCGCCCGGCGGCCACCCTCCCGGCGATGCGCCACGAGGCATAGCTGACCAACAGCAGCGCGACTGCCGCGAGCACGCCGGACACCACGGGATGCTCGGCGAGCCAATGGCCCGCGCCGGTCCACGGCGGCAGGAACCCGATCGAATAGGTTCGGCCTGCCAGCACGCTTTCCACCTTGTTGGGAAACACGAACGCCGCGCTGCCGCCAACCGCGCGGCGCATTTCCGGATTGTCGAGCGCGTCGAGCACGCGCAGCACTTGATCGGACGCCACTGCCGTGACGGCGACCACGCTGCGGCCCGGCGTGACCGGCGATTCGAACCCGTACACCACTGCCAGCGGCGCAGAGCCCTCGAAGCTCGCCGGGCCCGCGACGTTCGTATCGGCCGCAGCCCCGAAGCCCAGCCATCGAGAGACGGCGGCCACGCGACCGACGGGCGCGCCCTCCCGACGCCGCTGCCCGGGCAGGGCGGCCGGGAGTGCCTCGGCCCACTTGCCGAGCAACGCGTGCTGCGGCGATGCGCCAACGAGCAACAGATCGGCATCGACGAGCGCCGCCTCGTCCTTCGGCGTGGCAATGCGTAGATAGGTGGCGGGGACGCCGGTCGCCTCGCCCATGCGTGCGATGAGACCCAGCATCGCCTCGATGTCCGCGGCCAACGGGTTGTCGGGGAGCACCACGATCGTCTGCGACAAGTCGGCGAAGCGCGTGAACGGAAATCCTACGGTCGCGAAATATTCGAGGTTCGGCATGCGCGCGTAGTGCGGCAACCCCGAGAAATCGAGGGTGGAATCCGCGGACACCGCGGCCTTCACGGCAGTCGCCTGCGAAGCGCGGCAACCGGCTTCGTCGTTCAATGCGAAGCGGAAGCCGAACTGCAGCGGCACGCGGCTGCGCAGGCGGTGCGCGGCAATGACGATCTCCCGGGTAGTGGTGATCGCCTCGGGCGCGGTGCGCAACTTGACCACCTCCAGCACCTCGTCGCCGATGCCGACGTCGAGATACGAATCGCTCACGCAGGCCGTCGGCGTGTATTCGAGCTTGAGCGCCAGCGGCACTCCCGGCCCGCGCCCGGTGGCGAGGTCGGGCGGCACGCGCAGGTCGATGCGGATCGGATCGAGCTCCGGCGGGCGTCCCGCAGCCTGTAGCTGCTGCGGCCCCTCGATGAGCTCGTCCAATCGGACGGCGCGATCGAGCCGCACCAGCCGGGGTGCATCGTAGGCCGCTCGCGGCCCCAGGTGGGAGACTCGCTTCACTTGCGTCATCGGACCCGACATCGCCGGCTTGCCCAACACCAGCGCGTCCGCCGCCGCCTTGAGGTCGTCGCCGTCGCGGCCCATGACCAGCAGCAGCTTCGAGCGGTTGTCCGCGGGGTTGGTCATCATTCGAAGCTCGGGGCCCGCCGCCGCCGGCAGCGCCGCCAGGAAGGCAGGCCGCTCGCCATTCGAGATGAACGCGATCGAATGGCCCGGCGCCGGCGCATCGAGGTGGGTGGGAAAGCGCGCGCCGCGCCACGTTGCCTGCAACCCAAACCAGGAGGCGACGACGGCGGCAGCGCGCAGCGTCGCGGTGGACGGCCGCGCGGCGAAGACGAAGGGGATGGTCACGCGCCGCTGGTCGCGGCGGTCGAAGAAAGGCTCGGGAAGGATGGCGAGGTCATCGGCCACCGCGAGCGGCTGCACGCGGATCTCGAGCTCGCTCTCGCCGCTCACCTCCGCCCAGAGGCCGGGACGGGCTGGATCTTCGGGCACGCTGCCCTGCGCGGCGGCAAGGGTCATCACCAGCCGGTTACCGCCGACGATGAGCCGCGGATCGACCTCGATGTCGCGGGCGACCGTCTTGCCCGCATCCTCCGGCGTCATCGCCAACGTGCCGATCACGACGCCGTTAAGCGAGACCTGGACGTTCGAGGTGCCCGGTGCCAGGGCTGGCGAATACGCATAGCGGAAGTGGACGGTGACACGCGTCACGAGTTCGTCGGCTCGGCTGCCGAAGTCGATCACGGCCAGGGCGCCGTCGCCGCGAAGCGGCAACACCGCCTGCGCGCCGAAGTGCGTGAACGGCGTGCGCCGCGTCGCGAGTGGGGGAGGGGCGTTGGCGGCGAGGGCGGGAGCCGCTGCGCTCGGGTCCGGACGTGAAGCGCTCGCCGCCGCCACCGGAAGCGCGACGACGACGAGGACGCCGGTGGCCACGCGCTGCAAGGCGTTCATCGGTCCACGTTCGTCCTATCGCTCCCTGGTTTCGGCAGATTCTAGTCTAGAATCGCGCGTCCGCCTCGACAGGGAAGAGCGAATGGAAGCGCCGCCGGCATTCGGGTTCAGGAGCATCTCCGACAGGTTGGGCGCGTGGAATTTCTATTTCATCGCCAAGCTCGTCCTGTTTGCGATGGGGCTCATTGGCTTCCATCTGATCGAAAACCTGGTCTTCGCGGCCGCGCTGTTTGCGCTGGCGACGCCTCGGTGGCGGCGATTCCGGCCGTGGCTCGGCGTTCCGGTGGCCATCGCGCTCCTGTACTACGACTCCTGGCTGCCTGGCTTCGCGCGCGTGGCTTCCCAGGCGGGCCTGGTCTCGAGCTTCAGCGCTGCCTATCTCATGGAGCTCGCCGGGCGCTTTGTCAGCGGCATGGCCATCGCGCTACTGGCTGCGGCGCTGCTCGCCTACGTGGTCATCGCACGCTTCGTGCGCCTGGATGTGTTCGTGGTGGTCGCAATGGTGGCGATGGCGCTGCTGCTCCCGCCGCCGGGACCGCGGGTGCCCACCGCCGCTGCGGCTCCGGGTGCGGAGAAAGCGTCGGCGGTGCCGCAGAACCCGGAGGCGCTGCTGGCGGATTTCTTCCGCAAGGAGGCGCAGCGCGCAATCACCTTCGACCGCCCGGCCGAGGCAAGCCCCGCGTTCGACGTGATCTTCCTCCACGTGTGCTCGCTCTCGTGGGACGACCTCGCGGCGACCGGCATGGACAAGCACCCGTTGCTCGCGAGCTTCGACATCCAGTTGCAGCGCTTCAATGCCGTCTCGACCTACAGCGGGCCTGCCGTGATCCGCTTCCTGCGCGCGCCGTGCGGGCAATCTTCCCATCGCGCCCTGTATGCGCCGTCCGAGCCGCGTTGCCTGCTGATGCCCGGCCTCGAGCAAGCCGGCCTGGAGCCGCAGTTGGTCCTCAACCACGACGGCCACTTCGATGATTTCCTGGTCCATCTGCGCGCGCAGGGGGTGAAGGCCGCTCCCTTGCCCCTCAAGGGAATCGCGGCACCCCAGCGCGGATTCGATGACTCGCGCATCTATGACGACGGGGCGGTGCTGGCGAGCGCGCTGGAGGCGCGGCAGAAGTCGGCGGCGGCGCGCGCCGTCGTCTACTACAACACGGTGAGCCTGCACGACGGCAACCGCCTGGCGAGCAATCCGGCCGTCAAGAGCTCCGAGACCTACAAGGTGCGGCTCGCGAAGCTGCTGGACGACGTGCAGGGATTCATGAACAAGCTCGCCGCGAGCGGGCGTCGTGCGGTCGTGGTCCTGGTTCCCGAGCACGGCGCGGCGTGGCGCGGCGATGCCGCCCAGATCGCGGGGCTGCGCGAGATTCCCACGCCGGCCATCACGTTGGTGCCCGTGGGCGTTCGCGTGATCGGTCCCGACGCGCGTCGCAATGGCGAAGCACTCCAGGTGTCGGAGCCCACGAGCTTCCTAGCCGTGTCCCACATCATCGCGCGGATGCTCGCCAAGCCGCCCTTTGGCGCGGAGGGATTCCGGCCGGCCGACTACACCGCCGGCCTGCCGCTCACCGACTTCGTGTCCGAAGGCGAGACCGCCACCCTCCTGGGGCTCGGCGGCGCGTATCGCATCCGCCAGGACCGGGACCCGTGGAAGGAATTCCGCTAGTCGGTCCGGGCTAGAATTGCCCATGGCGCCCCGCTTCTTCCAAAGCACCATCGCCGTCGTGTACGACTTCGACGGCACCCTGTCTCCGCAACCGATGCAGGAGTACACGGTTCTCCCCAAGATCGGCGTGAAGCCCGAGGAATTCTGGGCGCGCGTCAACCGCGATGCGCGCGAGACCGAGTCGGACATGATGCTGGTGTACATGCGCCACATCATCGAGGCCCTCGAGGTCGGCCGCATCGACGTGAAGCGCGAGGACTTCGCCGCAATGGCGCGCCAGATCAAGTATTTCCCCGGCGTGACGACGTGGTTCGGTCGCATGAACGCCTACGTGCGCCGGCGCTCGCGAGGGCAGGTGAAGCTGCAGCATTACCTCATCTCCGCGGGGCAGAAGGAAATCCTCGACGGAGTCGCGATCCGCAAGCATTTCAAGCGCATCTACGCCTCCGAGTACCACTTCAACCACCATGGCGTTGCGACCTTTCCCAAGCTGCTCGTCACCGACACCATGAAGACGCAGTTCCTGTTCCGCATCAACAAGGGACGCGAAGGCGTGACCGAATCGATCAACGAGCACATGCCGGAGGCCGAGCGCCCGATTCC
>JANNKG010000552.1:0-2791 GCA_031396185.1 Burkholderiales bacterium
GGCTATTCATCGCGTTGTCCATTTGCAGGAAGGTGCGCAGGTCTTCCGCCTTCACGGCTCGTTCCATCCGTTCGGCGATGTCGGCCATCGCCTGGCGCTCGGCCGGCGTCGAACGCGCGGCCGCCGCCCGGGCGATCAGCCGGTCGAGCTCGCGGCGCGTCTCGAGCAGCTGCAGCTGCTGCCCCACGTCGATGGCGGTCACGATCACGCCGCGCCGCGGCAGGATCTGCACCAGGTGCTCGCGCGCGAGGCGCTGCAGGGCTTCGCGGATCGGGGTGTGGCCGATGCCGAGGCGCTCGCTGAGGCTCGCCTCGGATACGACGCTGCCGGGCTCGAGCGCGAGGGTGACGATCAATTCCTCGATGCGGGTGTAGGCCTCCTCAGTCAGCGTCCGCGGCGGCGATTGTTTTCTCATGGGCGCCATCTTACTTGGCGCGGCAGAGGGCTGTAAGAGCAGTCCTACAGCTTTCCGTAGCAGGGTCCGGCCATCATTGGCGATCCTTGGCAAATCCATCAAAATGTGATCCCCACTGAGCCCATCGGAAGCATTCCGCGCCCCCCAGAGCTGATCCGTGCGCTCGAGCAGTACGGCCCGGAGGACCCGAGGCTCGACGCGTTGTACGAGGCGGCGGTCAAGGACACGGTGGAGAAGTTCGAGGCCACCGGCTCGCCGGTGATCACCGACGGCGAGCAACGCAAATACCACAACTTCTGGACCTACAGCGTCCATGGAGCGTCGAACACTTCGCCCGAGGGATTTGTGATTCCCTTCGCCGCGGGCCATACCCGCCGCATGCCACGCCTCACCCGCGGGCCCTTCCGCTACCAGCGCCACGCCGACTCCTACCTTGACGTGGCACGCCGCTACGCCAAGGCACCGCTCAAGCAGGCGGTGATCTCGCCTTCCGCACTGAGCCTCATGTATCCGGCCGAGGGAATCCCGGGGTACAGCCGCGACGAGTTCATCCACGACCTCCTTGCAGAGCACGAGAAGGAGATCCGCGCCTGCTTCGCGATGGGTGCGGTCAAGGTCCAGGTCGATTTCACCGAAGGGCGCCTCGCGGCAAAGATCGATCCGACCGGGGAGCTCCTCACCAGCTTCATCGACCTGAATAACCTCGCCCTGGCGCGCTTCTCGCCCGAAGACCGGGCGCGTATCGGCGTTCACACCTGTCCCGGCGGCGATCGCGACTCGACCCATAGCGCCGACGTCGACTACGCCGAATTGCTGCCGAGCCTGTTCGAGCTCAAGGCAGACAACTTCTATGTCGCGCTCGCGGGTGAACCCGATCGCGTGCGCGTGTTGAAGATCATCCGCAAGTACCTGAAGCCTCACCAGCGCGTGTTCGTGGGGGTGGTGGCGCCGATCGATCCGCACGTGGAGTCGGCCGAAGAGGTGCGTGACCGGATTCTCGAAGCCGCCGGGTACATCCCGGTCGGGCAGCTCGGCACCACCGACGACTGCGGCTTCTCACCCTTCTGCGACGACCTCTCGACGACCCGCGAGAAGGCGTTCGCCAAGATTCGCGCGCGCGTCGAGGGCACGGCGCTGGCCGCGCGGAAGCTCGCGCCGTAGCGATGGAAAAGTCCGACATCGACGAGGAGCTGCTGCGCTCGGTGGCGCTCAGGAATGCGAGCAGCATCCTGCGTGCACGCGTCAAGGCGGAGCAGGAACTTGGAGAGGCAAAGGAGGCGCTGCGCGCGAGCGAAGAGCTGTTGCGTGCGACTTTCGACCAGGCGGCCGTCGGCATCGTCATCATCGGCCTCGAGGGCAAGTTCCTCGAGATGAACCTGAAGTTCTGCGAGATCCTTGGCTACACCGAAGAGGAGCTGCGCTCGTTCACCTTCAGGGATGTGACCGAGCCCGCCGATATCGCCAAGACCGCCGCCCTGGTCGACGATCTCCTCGCCGGCCGGATCGACCATTACGTGTTCGACAAGCGCTACCGGCGGCGCGACGGCGGCACCATCTGGGGCCGCGCCACGGTGACGCTGCTGCGCAATGCCGCGGGTGAGGCCACGCGCATGATCGGCGTGATCGAGGACATCTCGAAGCGCAAGCAGGCGGAGCACGCCCTGCAAGAGGAAACCCGCGTGCTCGAGCTTCTGAACCGCACCGGGACCGTGCTGGCATCCACGCTTGACATGCCGGAGCTGCTGCAGTCGATCACCGATGCGGCGACCGAGCTTTCCGGCGCGCGCTTCGGCGCGTTCTTCCATACCGGCGTCGACGAGGGTGGCGAGGCGTTCATGCTCTACACGCTTTCCGGGGCGCCGCGCGAGGCGTTCGAGAAGTTCGGCGATCCGCGGGCCACGCCGATCTTCGCGCCCACCTTCCGGAACGAGGGCATCATCCGCATCGACGACGTCCGCAAGGACCCGCGCTACGGACAATGGGCGCCCCATCACGGCATGCCGCCGGGGCACCTGAAGGTGCGCAGCTTTCTCTCCGTCCCGGTGGTGTCGCGCTCGGGCGAGGTGATCGGCGGGTTGTTCTTCGGCCATCCAGAGCCGGGGGTATTCACCGAGCGCAGCGAACGCCTCGTCGCCGGGGTGGCGGCGCAGGCCGCTGTGGCGATCGACAACGCCCGCCTCTACGACAAGGCGCAAAAGTCCGCCGAGGAGCGCAGCCTGCTGCTGGAAAGCGAGCGCCATGCGCGCGCCGGCGCCGAGCGCGCCAACCGCATGAAGGACGAGTTCCTCGCGACCCTCTCGCACGAGTTGCGCACGCCTCTGAGCGCGATCCTCGGCTGGGCGCACCTGTTGCGCAGCCGTGCGATGGGCGAGGAGG
>JANNKG010000568.1:0-2907 GCA_031396185.1 Burkholderiales bacterium
TGTTTGGGGACGGTGCGAGGGGCGGAGGAGGCGTCGACTTCCTTGGCATCGAGCGCGCCCTTGCGCACCGTGACGCCGACGCGCTGGCGAATGGCCCCGAGGGTCGACTCGAGGTCCTGGACGGCGACCGCGTTGCGTAGCTGCGTGCCAAGCGTTGCGCGCTGGGCTTCGTCCACCTTCTCCAGCTCGGTCACCTTGCTGACCCGCACCAGCGAGTAACCCGCGGGCGTCTCCACGCCGACGTAGGCGGGCAGTTTCTTACCGTCCACGCGGAAGACCTTGTCCAGCACCGGCGGGGTCAGGCCGCCCTGCTTCTGACGGTTCACAGCGAGCGGCGCGGGCCACTTCACGCCCACGTCCTTGCCGGCCAGCAGGTCCTTCAGCTTGGCCTCGCCGTCGGCTTTCGCGAGCTTGAGGGCTTCCTCGCGCTGCAGGCGGCGCTCGATGTCGCCCTTGACGGTCTCCAGGGGGCGCAACTCCGCGGGCTTGTGCTCGATAATGCGCGCAGCCACCAGCGTGTTGGGCGCCACTTCCACGGCCGAGGTATTGCGCTTTCCCTTCACCGAGTCGTTGGCGAAAACCTCGGCGGCGAGCTTGGGATTGTTGAGCGCGGGAACCGGCGCCGGCTGCCCTTTGCTGATCCACGGCGAGACCAGCACCGGCAGCTTGAGGTTGTCGGCGGCGGGCTTCAAGCTCGCCGACTGCTCGTACACCATGTTCGAAAACGACTCGGCAGACTCGGCGAACTTCCGCGCCGCGATCTGCTTCTTGAGGCTCGCTTCGATCTCGGGCGTGACTTCCGCGAGCGACTTCACGTTCGCCGGCCGGACATCGGTGACCTGGATCACGTGATAGCCGAAATCGGAGGCCACCGGACCGACGATCTCGCCCTTCCTGGCGGCAAAGGCCGCGTCTTCGAAGGGCTTGACCATCGAACCCGGCGCGAAGAAGCCAAGGTCGCCCCCCTGCGCCGCCGAGCCCGGATCCTGGGATTCCGCCTTGGCGACTTCGGCAAAGGTCTTCGGCGCCTTGCGCACGCGGTCGGCGATCGCCTGGGCTTTCGCCTCGGCCGCCTTGCGGTCGGCATCCTTGGCGTCGGCCGCTACCGTGATCAGCACATGGCTCGCCTTGCGCTCTTCCGGCTTGCCCCACTGGTTGCGCAGCGCGCCGTCGTCGTACGTCTTCTTCACTTCGTCGGCGGGCACCTCGGCCTTGGCGGCGAGCGCATCCACCGAGAGCTCGACAAACTCGACGCGCGCCCGCTCGGGCGTGGTGAATTCGATCGCGCGGCTTTCGTAGAACGCTTTCACTTGCTCGGGGGTAACGGTCACCTTGGACGTGAATGCGTCGGGGGCGAAGTTGACCACGCTCACGTCGCGGGTCTGCTCGGCCAGGCGGATGAAGCTGTCGAGCGTCGTCTTCGGGACGAACGCGGTGTCGGCGATCGAGCTGCGGAACTGCTGCGCGCGGAAATCCTGCCGCAGGCGCTCGTCGAGACCGGGAGGCGTAAGCCCCTGGCTCTTGGCGAGGTCCTCGTAGCGCTGCTTCGAGAACTTGCCGTTCTCCTGGAAGAAGGCTTCGGCGGCGATCCGTTCGGCGAGCGCCTTGTCCGGGATGCGGATGCCGGCACGCTGCGCTCCGATGTCCACCAGCCTCTCGGCAACCAGCTGGTCGAGGACCCCGCGCTTGATCTCAGGATTCTCCATGAGCGATCCATCGAAGTTGCCGCGGAACTGCTGGCGGTAGATGTCGGCCTGCTTGCGCATCGCCTGGTCGAACTCGAACGAGCTGATGCTGCCGGGCCCCACGCTGGCCACCGCTTCGCCCGTCGACGCCCGGTTGATATACGCGTCGATGCCGAAGAGCCCGAACGGGACCACCAGGAAAATGATGAAGATCCAGCGGGTGACACGGTTCTGGGCGAACGTTCTGAATTGCTCGAGCATGGGGTTCCCTGAATGGCGAAAAACCGGGACTGGCCCGGTTTTTCATGACTGGCGGAGTGGACGGGACTCGAACCCGCGACCCCCGGCGTGACAGGCCGGTATTCTAACCAACTGAACTACCACTCCAGATCTCGAAAACGGGTTTTCCTGTGGTGGGTGCTGAGGGGATCGAACCCCCGACATTCGCCTTGTAAGGGCGACGCTCTACCAGCTGAGCTAAGCACCCGGAAACCGACGATTTTACGCGAAAAAGGCCCTCTTTTTCAATGCAAAATCGTCGCCCCCGTGTAGACGGGGGCCAAATGCATCGCTAGCCGAAGAAAATTGGGCCCCCCGCCTTCGCGGGGGTACTGAGCGTGCAGCGGCGCCCGCGCGCAATCCTCAGTGCTTGGTGATTACCGGCCGGACTTCGGGGACCGCCGGGGGAACGGCCACCGGCGTGTCGGCGAGCGGCTCGGGCTTGCGCTCGAGCGCGCGCGCGAGCACTTCATCGAACCACTGCACGGGCGTGATCTCGATCGCGTTCTTGACCTCTTCGGGGATCTCCTGGAGGTCCTTCACGTTTTCCTTCGGGATCAGCACGTGCTTGATGCCCCCGCGGTGCGCGGCCAGGAGCTTTTCCTTCAGCCCGCCGATCGGCAACACCTCGCCGCGCAGCGTGATCTCGCCCGTCATCGCCACGTCGCAGCGCACCGGGATGCCGGTAAGCACCGAGGTGATCGCGGTGGCAATCGAGATACCCGCCGACGGGCCGTCCTTGGGTGTCGCGCCCTCGGGCAGGTGAACGTGCAGGTCGAGGGTCTGCCAGAAATCCTCGGCCACGCCAAGGCGCTTGGCGCGTGCGCGCACCACCGAGATCGCCGCCTTGATCGACTCCTGCATCACGTCGCCCAGCTTGCCGGTGGTGACGGTGTTGCCCTTGCCGGGCAGCTTCACCGCCTCGATCGTGAGCAGCTCGCCG
>JANNKG010000562.1:0-4042 GCA_031396185.1 Burkholderiales bacterium
GGAGACTTTCGCTCCGGACACCAGGGGGCTACCGAGCGTAACGGCGTCGCCGTCCGCGACCATCAGGACCTGATCGAGGACAATCTGAGCGCCAACGTCTGCCGGTATCTGTTCTATTTTGATTTTTTCGCCGGGGGCAACTCGGTACTGCTTGCCGCCGGTTTTTATGACCGCGTACATTGTGGACTCCAGTGCGTTTTCAAAAGAATCGGCCGAAACCCCGAGGGCATCCGACCGAGCCCGATATAATAGCCCGATTCCCCCGTAAGGTCAAAGACTTGTCCCAGCGCCACCCTCTCGCGCCCGCGAGCCTGGAAGCGATCCGCGAGCCGATCGCCGGCGACCTCGAGCAGGTCGACGCGGTCATCCGCCGGCGCCTCGATTCCGACGTCGTGCTGATCCGCACCATCGCCCAGTACATTGTCGGCAGCGGCGGCAAGCGGCTGCGCCCCGCGCTGGTCCTGCTCGCCGCCAAGGCTTTCGGCACGGGCGGTCCCGCCCCCCACGAGCTCGCCGCGGTGATCGAGTTCATCCACACCGCGACCCTGCTGCATGACGACGTCGTCGATGAATCGAGCCTGCGCCGCGGCCGCAAGACCGCGAATGCGGAGTTCGGCAATGCGGCTTCCGTCCTGGTGGGCGACTTCCTCTATTCGCGCGCCTTCCAGATGATCGTCGAGGTGGGAAGCCTGCGCATCATGAAGGTACTTGCCGACGCCACCAACGTCATCGCCGAGGGTGAGGTGCTGCAGTTGCTGAATGTGCACGACGCCGATACCGGCGAGGAAAAATACCTGCGCGTGATCCGCTACAAGACCGCCAAGCTCTTCGAGGCCGCCACCCAGGTTGGCGCGATCCTCGGTAACGCGTCGCCCGAGGTGGAGGGCGCGCTGGCCGAGTACGGCATGCACCTCGGCACAGCGTTCCAACTGATCGACGACGTCCTCGATTACTCGGGGAGCCTTCACGAGACCGGCAAGAACCTCGGCGACGACCTCGCCGAAGGCAAGCCCACGCTGCCCCTGATTCGAGTGATGGTTGCGGGCAACGAGGCCGAGCGCGCCCTGGTGCGCCATGCGATCGAACAGGGGGGGAAATCCGATCTCGAGGGCGTCGTGGCGGCGATCCACCGCGTCGGCGCGCTGGAATATGCGCGCGACCGCGCACGCGCGGAGGCCGCCGCCGCGACCACTCGCCTGGAGGGCCTGCCGGATTCCCCGTGCCGCGACAGTCTGCTACAATTGGCGCACTTTTCCGTCGAGCGAAAGTTCTGATTACGCTGCGGAATTTCGGGGTGTAGCTTAGCCTGGTAGAGCGCTACGTTCGGGACGTAGAGGCCGGAGGTTCGAATCCTCTCACCCCGACCAGACCTCTTCGAAGACATGGGCCAAAGGGCCTTTTTTTTCGTCCGCATTCCAGCGTGTTCACCCAACCCGGTCGGCGATCACCACGTAACGCAGCCGCGTGCCGGGGCGCACCGCGTCGAACGGATAACAGGTGATGAGCGTGAGTTGCGCCGCATCCGCCGCGTCCAGCACTCGCGACTCTCCCTGGTCGACGATCGCCAGCTCGCGAACCCGGTATCGCGCGGGAGTGCCGCGCCGGCCCACGATGTCGATTTCATCGTCGAGCGCCACGTTTTTCAGGAACGCGAAGTGAGTATCGCGGTGGCCGACGATGACGGTGTTGCCCCACGAGCCCGGGGGCGCGGTGCCACCGACGTGCCCGGGACCGAAGGCAAGCGTGCGCGGACTGGCCGCGTCGAGAACAAAGAGATTTACGCCTCGGCCCCGCAAGGTTATCCGTGCAATGGGGCGCAGGTCCGCTCCGGGCCAGGGGCGGCGCGCCACTCCGCTTTCCTGCGTCCCCGCCCACGCATGCGCAATCAGGTGTTGCGCCAGCAGCGCCTTGGCGTGAATCCAGCTTCCCGCGGCGAGCTGCCAGGTTCCGACCAGCGCGAGCCCGACGGCGATCCAAGCGCAGGCCTTGCGGGCGCGACTCAAGCGCGACCCGCCACGCGGCGGCCCAGCAAGGCAACCGAGCCGGCGGCGAGCAGTGCCAGCACTCCGAGCAGGAGCTGCAGCGTCGCCGCGGTATCGGTCTGCGGCAGTTGCGTGCCGGCGGCCCAGCCTTGCGGCAGGCTTGCCCTCACCATCGCGGTCTTCACGTTGCCACCCGGGGCAGTCGGCGCCTGGTCCACCGCGACCAGGCTGGTGTATGCGCTCACCAGGTGATGCTCGAGCGCCACCGACACCACTTGCGCGCGGCCTTGCGAGGGATCGCCGCCGCGCGTGATTTCGTCCATCAGCGTCGCGATCTTCGCCCTGGCCCAGAGGGCGCCCACGCCCGCCGCATTGCGTTCCAGCGGCGGCGTGAGCGCCACGCTCCAGGGTAGGTTGCCGCGCATGCCGGTCACCACGACCGTGCCGAGCGGCGCCTTGGCGGCGGCGGCAACCAGCACCGGCTCGCCGAGGTAGAGGTCGGGCACGCGCGCCGGAAATGTTTCCACCGGCGTGCCGTCGGGCCAGCGGATCGCGACGTCGCGCAACACCGGCGCCTCGATCTTGGCGAAAAGCGTCGCCATCTTTTCCTGGACCTCGCGCACGTCGCCGATGTAGGTGAAGGTGCCGCGGCCGAACTGCGCCGCCTTCGTCATGAAGTGGCTGTTCGGCGCCGACCCGATGCCGACGGTGAAGAGCCGCGAGGTGCCGAGGCGTTCGGCGATGAGCCGGAAGAGCGCGTCCTCGTTGCCCACCGCGCCGTCGGTGATGAAAATCACCTGGCGCAGATACCCCGGTGTGTCGACGCCGGTGAGCGCGAAGGTCAGCGCTCCCACCATCTCGGTCCCGCCATTGGCCTTGAGATCGCGCACCCACGCCTTGGCGCGGCCGAGGTTCTCGGCGGTCGCCGGGACTGCCGCCGGCAGCATCGGGCGCGTGGACGAATTGAATTCGAGCACGTTGAATCGATCGCGCGGGGTGAGCGTGTCGAGGGCGTGCTCGAGCGCGAGGCGCGCCTGCTGGATCGACGCGCCCTGCATCGAGCCCGAGGTGTCGACCACGAGGATCGTCTCGCGCGGCATGCCCTCGTACGCCGCGCGCTCGGTGGCGGTGGGCTGCGGCGGCACCACCATGAGAAGGGCGTACTCGGTGCCGCCGCGCTGCTGCGTGAACATCGCCGCCTGGGGTGCGGCGCCGGGGGCCAGCGTCCAGGTGAGCTCGAAGTCGCGGTTCGCTTCCTCCTGGTCCTTCACCAGCGACACCAGCGTGCGCCCGCCGGCGTGCTACTCGATGGCGGCGTCGTGATAGGAGCTGACCACGCTCGCGAGCGCAATCCCCGCGTCGATGGAGACGGCGATGTCGACCAGGTTCGCGCGTCCGCAGTCGGGGGAGGCGTAGTCGGGATGCAGGAGCGCGGCGGTTGGGCCGCTCGCCGCTTCGAGGTCCTTGGGTTCGTCGGGCAACGCAGAACTTGCGGCTCCGACCGGCACGTAGCGCGGCGTCACGGCCAGCGGAAAGCGCAAGCGATAGCCGCCATTCTCGTAGCTGAGTGCCTGCTGGTACTCGATCCGGATCTCCACCGTGTCGTTCGGTCCGATGTGCGCCACCGAGTTGGTGAAGAGGTTGGGGCGCAGTTGTTCGACCAGCGCGGCCTTCTTGCCCTCGGATTTCGCACGCTCGTAGGTGCGGCGCGCCTCCTCCTTCTCCCGGATCCGGCCCTCGAGAACGCGCTCGCCGATCTTCATCCAGAGTCGATCGACCGCGGCCTTCTCCGGCAACGGAAACACGTACACGCCCTCGACGAACTCGGACCCGGGGTTGTGGAAAAATTGGGTGACGCGCGTTCTCGCGACCATGCCGGTCACGTCGATCGCGACTTCGGTGGACATCTGCGGGGCTGCGGTGAATTCGCCCGCCTCGCCTCTACGCAGCAGCAGCGTGCCCGCCTTGGCGTCGTTGATGCGCGCCGCCTGCACGTTGGCGGACAAGGCGAGAATTGCGAGCGACATCGCCACCGCCGCCCCGAGCCCGCCGAAGAATGC
>JANNKG010000037.1:0-2621 GCA_031396185.1 Burkholderiales bacterium
GGGCGAGCGCGCGCTCGCCCGCGAGAAAGCGCTCTACGACGCGCTGGTCGAGGACTTGAACGTCCACCTCGCTCGCCTCCAGGAGATCGCCAGCGCCGCCGCCGAGCTCGACGCCCTCGGCGCGCTGGCGGCATCCGCCGAAGTCCTGGGGCTCGCACGTCCAGCATTCACCACCGAGGACTGCATCGAAATCCTCGAGGGACGCCACCTCGTGGTCGAAAGCCAGGTCGACGACTTCATCCCCAACGACACGAGCCTCACGCGCTCGCGCCAGCTGCTCCTCATCACCGGGCCCAACATGGGCGGGAAATCGACGTACATGCGCCAGGTCGCGCAGATCGCCCTCCTCGCCTACTGCGGATCGTTCGTGCCCGCGAAATCCGCGACCCTCGGCCCGATCGATCGCATCTTCACGCGCATCGGTGCGTCCGACGACCTCGCGGGCGGACGTTCGACGTTCATGGTGGAGATGACCGAGGCGGCATCGATCCTCAACAACGCGACCCCGAGGAGCCTGGTGCTGGTCGACGAAATCGGCCGCGGTACCTCGACCTTCGACGGGCTCGCGCTCGCCTATGCCATCGCGCGCCACCTCGCGGAGGTGACGCGCTGCTACACGCTCTTCGCGACGCACTACTTCGAACTCACGCAGCTCGAAGCCGCCATTGCGAACGTCGCCAACGTGCACCTCGACGCCGTCGAGCACCGCGATCGCATTGTGTTCCTCCACCGCCTGGAGGGCGGGCCCGCCGATCGCTCCTACGGCATCCACGTGGCGCACCTGGCCGGAATCCCGAAGGACGTGGTGCGCGCGGCGCGGCGCCACCTGGCCGAGCTCGAGCGCCAGCTGCGTCCCGGCGCGCAGCAGCCGGACCTCTTCATCGCGGCGACCGCCGACGTGCTCCCGCCCGCACCCGAAGATGCATTGCGCGACGCCCTCGATGCGATCCGGCCCGACGAGTTGAGCCCGCGCGAGGCGCTCGATGCCCTGTACCGGCTGAAGAAGCTCGGCGGTGAATAGGCTCGCCGCAATGCTTCTGCTGCTCGTGGCCGCTTGCGCCACGCGCGTGCCCGACCCCGAGGCGTTCAGCTTCGCCGTGCTGGGAGACACGCCCTACAACGACGCGGAAGAGCGCGAGTTCCTCGCGATGATTGGGCGCATCAACCGCGAGCCCCTCGCTTTCGTGGTGCACGTCGGCGATTTCAAGGGCGGCGGCGCGTGCAGCGATGCGCTCTACGCGAGGCGCAAGGTGCAGTTCGGCACCTTCGTGGCTCCGTTGGTCTACACGCCCGGCGACAACGAGTGGACCGATTGCCGGCGCCCCAACATGGGCTCCATGGACCCGATCGAGCGGCTCGCGCGCCTACGCCAGGTGTTCTTCGCAGACCGGTTCTCGCTAGGCGAGCGGCGCCTGCCGCTGGAGGCACAGGACCAGTGCCTGGCGCCGGAGGTCTCCGGCTGCGGCTGCGCCGCCCATCCGGAGAACCGCGCGTGGGAGTACGCCGGGTTGCGCTTCGTGACCCTCAACGTGCCCGGCAGCGACAACAACGTGGGATTCGACGCACTCTCCGACGGCGAAGCGCGGTGCCGCGATGCCGCCAATGCGCAGTGGCTCGAGCGCGCGGTGCTCGCAGCGCAGGCCCCGGGCGTACGCGCGCTCGTGATCGCGCTCCAGGCCAACCCTTGGGATACCCGCAAGCCGGTCTATCGCGGGCTGCTCGCGCAGGTGGAGGCGAGTGCCGCGCGCGTGGCCAAGCCGGTGCTCTTCATTCACGGCGATTCCCACACCTACCGCGTGGACACGCCATTCACCGGCCCGATTACCCGGCTGGAGTCTTTCGGAAGCCCGTTCGTGGGCTGGGTGAAGGTGACGGTCGATCCGGCACGACCCGGCCTCTTCCGTTTCGAGCCCCACCTGCAGCGCCTCGTTCCGCCCCAATAAAAACAATAAAAGGGTCAGACACCTTTATTCAGATCGAATGAAGGTGTCTGACCCTTTTATTGGGGGTGGACTCCGAAGTCGCCGTGGGCGTGGCCGTGGTGCATCTCGTCCTTGGAGGCGGCGCGCACCTCCTTCACCGAGGCCTTGAACCAAAGGCGCTCCCCGGCGAGCGGGTGGTTGGCATCCACCACCACCGTGTCGGTAGTGACATCGGTGATCGTGTAAATGCGCGGCTCGCCCTCCTCGTCGCCGGGCACGCCCTCGAACTGCATGCCGATCTCGAGTGTCTCCGGGAAGCGACTGCGCGGTTCGACGCGGAGCAGGTCCGCATCGTAGTCGCCGAAGGCGTCTGCGGGCTCGAGGCTCAGGCTCAGCTCGTGCCCGACGGCCTTGCCCTCGAGCGCCTCTTCGACCTTGGGAAAGATGCCGCCAAAGCCGCCGTGCAGGTAAGCAAGCTGCGCGCTATCGTCCTCGAGCTTCTCACCGTCGCCGTTCAGCAGCTCGTAGGCGAGCGTCACCACCTTGCCCCGCTCAATTCGCATGAGCGACGAGGGTCTTGCAGACCTTGAGCACCTCGCTCACGTGGGCACGTGGGTTCATCTCCTGGAGGATATGGCGCACCACGCCCTTCTTGTCGATCACGAAGGTGGAGCGCTGCAGGTGGGATTTCTGGTGGCC
>JANNKG010000038.1:0-5002 GCA_031396185.1 Burkholderiales bacterium
GGCGAAGTGGCCGGGCAACGTGCGCCAGCTGTTCAACGTGGTGGAGCAGTCGATCGCGCTGTGTCCCACCGAAATCATCCCGCGCACCTTCGTCGACCAGGCGATTCAAGTGGAGATGCACGAGATGACGTCCTTTGAGGACGCGCGCAAGCGCTTCGAGCGCGATTACCTTACGCGCATCCTCAAGCTCACCAAGGGAAGCGTCACCCAGGCCGCAAAACTCGCGCGGCGCAACCGCACCGAGTTCTACAAGCTGCTGCAACGCCACGGCATCGAGGCCGCGGTGTTCAAGGCCGACGTCAAATAGCGCCGTAGCTTGTCGTCTACACGGTGTAGCTGTCGCTCCACAACGACATGGAAAATGCCAATGCCTTCAATGAGTTGAAGGCTTCCCTGCGAAGCGGGTGTCGGTTTCCGGCGACGAGGCTGTGGTTGTGGGGGTGGGCGCTGCCGCCTGTCTGATCCTAACTACCTGATCCGCTTGAGCATCGGTGTCTTGGCATCGTCCTTGCTAATATCCTTGCGTGCGCCTTGTGGGGCAGGTTAATCCTGCCCCGTTTTTTTTGTGGAACCCCTTCAGGGCTTCTCCCGCGCCTCCACAACGATCGTTGCGTACCATTCGGACAGCTCGGCGATGTCGGCGTCGGTAAGCGACTTGGCGATGACGTTCATCACTTCATGGCTACGCTTGCCGCTGCGGAAGGCCTTGAGCTGTTCGATGAGATAGATGCGCGGCTGGCCCGCGAGGTGCGGCGCGTCCGGCGCGTTGCTGACCCCGATGAGTCCGTGGCATGTGGCACAGATGCGCGACTTGGCGCGCCCTGGCGGCGGGTCGGCCGCCAGGGCGTTGGCGCAAATCGACGCCAGCAGCAACGCCGCCAGGCGCATCACCGGCGTGGCGCTTCACCCCTGTAGCTCACGCGATAGATCGCGCCGGCGAAGTCGTCCGAGATCAACATCGAGCCGTCCTTCATCATCGCGACGTCGACCGGCCGTCCGCGATACAGGCCGGTGGCCGCATCAAGCCAGCCGTCGGCGAACACCTCGGTCTTGTCGGCGGTGCCGTCCGCTTTGAGGCTGGTGAACATCACGCGCGCCCCGATCGGAGTGGTGCGGTTCCAGGAGCCGTGCTGCGCGCTGAAGAGCCCCCCCTGGTACTTGGCCGGGAATTGCTTGCCGGTGTAGAACGCAAGCCCAAGGTCTGCTGCATGGGCCTCCGTGTACACCTGCGGGTTGGTCACGTTCGCCGGGAGTGGATCCTTGTCGTAGCCGTGCTCCGTGATCCGGGTCTTGCCCTGGATCCACGGGTAGCCGAAGAACTGGCCCGCCTGCGTCGCACGATTGATCTCGCCGGCGGGAATGTCGTCACCCATTCCGTCGGTCTGGTTATCGGTGAACCACAGCGTGTTGTCCTTCGGATTGAACTCGAGGCCGACGGAGTTTCGGACGCCGCGCGCGTAGACCTCGCGCTTGGAGCCGTCGAAGGCATTCATGCGCACGATGCCGCCGATGCCCACTTCGTCGTAGAGCTTGAGCTTGTCGCGCGGCTGGACATTGAACGGCTGCCCGAGGGTGATGTAGAGCATGCCGTCCTTGCCGACGCGGCAGGTGCGCGCGCCGTGGTTGTACGACTCTTCCTCGACCGGAATGAGCTTGCCCTGCGACGCCACCTCGATCACCGCGACATCCGGGCCTTCATAGAAGAACTCGGCCGCGGGAAAGTTGAGCACGCGGTTGTGCTCGGCCACGATCAGGAACCCGTCCTTGGTCCAGCACACCCCGTTGGGGACGCTGAACTTGAGCGAGGGCGCGAACGCCTTCACTTCATCGGCGATGCCGTCGCTGTTGCGGTCGGTGACCGCCCAGACCGTGGTCTTGCGCGTTCCAACGAACAGCATGTTGGTCGAAGGTGCCACCGCCATGTGGCGCGCGTCGGGCACGATCGCATACAGGTCGATGCGGAATCCCGCCGGGAGCTTCACCCGCTTCAGGTTTTCGCGGATCGCGTCGGCGTTGGCGCCGGTTTGCGGCACGGGCGGGATGTTCAGGTCCGTCCCCGAGACCTTCATCTGCTTCAGCTTGTCGATGTTCTGCGCCTGGGACAGGGCGGGCGCTGCGTGCAGGAACAGGGACGCGGCTGCCACCGCGACCCAAAACGAGCGGGTTTTCACGTTGTTCTCCTCGGTTATGGCTGCGCGATTGATGCTACGCCATACGCCCCACCGTTGCCAAACCGCCGCTATTCGCCCTTGATACCTGCCTCGCGCATGAGGCGCGCGTAGCGTGCTAGCTGCGCGCGCGTGGCGGCACCCAGTTCCTCGGGCGTCGTGCCGCGGACGGTGAGCCCCTGGTCAAGGAGTTTCGCGCGCACTTCAGGGTCGGCGAGCGCCTTCTGGATTTCTGCATTCAAGCGGGCGACGATCTCTTTCGGGGTGCCCGCGGGCGCCATCACGGTGAACCACGAGTTGAACTCGAATCCCGCCAGGCCCGACTCGGAAACCGTGGGAATCCCGGGGAACTGCGACAGCGGCGCGGGCGTGGTGACGCCGATCAAGCGCAGCCTGCCCCCGCGCGCGAGCCCCGCCACGGTGGCGAGCCCCTGGAACGCCACCGGCACCTCGCCCGCCGCCACGCCGAGGGCTGCCTGGGAGGCCCCCTTGTACGGCACGTGCGTGAGGCGGATTCCCGCGTTCGAGGCGAAGAGCGCCATCGCGATGTGCTGCGGGCTGCCGTTGCCACCGGAGCCGAAGTTGATCTCGCCGGGGCGCGCCTTGGCCGCAGCCACCAGGTCCGCCGCACTTCGATACGGTGACTCGTTGTTGGCGACCAGGCCCCACTCGATCGTGGCCACCAGCGACACCGGCTCGAAATCCCGCAGGATGTCCCAAGGGAGCGTGCCGCCCATGTTCGGCAGCATCGTCATGATGCTGTCGTTGAAACCACCGAGCGTGTAGCCGTCGGGCGCGGATTTCGCGACGCGGTCCGCGCCGATCTGCCCGGACGCACCCGGCTGGTTCTCGATCACGATCTGCTGGCCCATGTTCGCGGACATCTTCGTGGTGACGATGCGCGCGGCATTGTCGACGGCGCTCGCGGCGGCGAGCGGCACGATCATGCGGATCGGCTTGCTGGGATAGGACTGCGCGGCGGCGTCGAGGGCCAATGCCGCCGCGAGGATCGCGAGAATGCGAGTGCCGGTTGGCATCGCCCTACCTCATTGCACCTTGATATCGGCCTGGCGGGCGATCGCACCGAAGCGCGCGTTCTGCGTCTTCACGAACTCGGCGAACTGCTCGGCGGTGAGGCCGCCCGGTTCCAGGCCCAGCCCGAGCAGACGCTCCTTCATCTCGGCCGTGTCGAGGATCTTGTGGCTCTCGGCAACGAGGCGTGCCCGCGCCTCGCGCGGAATCCCGGCCGGGGCCACGAGGCCGATCCACGCCCGCAGGTCGAAGCCGGGGATGCTCGCGGCCTCGGCGACCGTGGGAAGCTCGGGCAGCGACAGCGCGCGACTGGCGCTCGAAACCCCCAGCGCCTTGAGACGCCCCGCCTTGACGTGGCCCAGGACCGCGGCGGACGTCTCGAAGGTGTAGGTCACGTGGCCTGCGATCACATCGGTCAGGGCCGGGGCACTGCCTTTGTAGGGCACGTGCGTCGCGACGATCTTCAGGGAGGAGTTGAACAGCTCCGAGATGAGGTGACTGGTTGCACCGGTGCCCGACGAGGCGAAGCTGTATTTCCCGGGGCTGGCGCGCAGCAGCGCGATGAATTCCGGCACCGAGGTGGCGGGAAGCGACGGATGCACGACGAGCACATAGGGGCTGGTCGCCATGAGGCAGATCGGGTCCAGGTCCTTGTCGGGGTCGTATCCGACCTTCTGCACGTTGGGACTGATGGAGATGGGCCCGCTCGAGCCCGCGAGGATGGTGTACCCGTCGGGCATCGATTTCGCGGCCACCTCGGTGCCCATCGTGCCGCCGGCGCCGGCGCGATTGTCGATCACGAACTGTTGGCCCATGGCCGTGGAGAGCTTCTCGGCGACCGCGCGTGCCGCGACGTCGGTTGCCTGGCCGGGCGGCCAGGGGACGATGACTTTCACCGGACGGTTCGGATAGCTCTGGGCGAACGTGCTGCCGGCCGCGACCAGCGCCAGCGATGCCAGGAGGCGAACAAAGGGCGTCATTGCGGTTTCCCTGCGTCTAGGAGCGCCCATCGTACCGCCTCCGATCAACGCATGCCCGCGGGGCCTGGGCTCAGCCGGCTTCTTCGATCCAGGCCGCCTGGATCGCCTCGAGGATCTTCTCGCCCGAGCGCTTCGGATCGTCATCGAAGCCGTCGAGCGCCAGCACCCAGCCGCGCAGATCGACGAAATTCACGCGCTCCGGGTCCACGTCGGGATACTTCTCCACCAGCGCGATCGCGATCTCGCGGCTGTCGGTCCATTTCATCGCTTGACCTCGCTCACCTGGTTCAGCGTGTACCTGGGAATCTCGATCGTCACCGCCGCCTGCTTCATGCGCGCCTGGCACGACAGCCGCGAGGTGAGTTCCAGCCCCCACGCCTTGTCGAGGAGATCGTCCTCCTTCTCCGTCGGCGGGTCGAGCCCCTCGTAGCCGGCGCGCACGATCACATGGCAAGTGGTACACGCGCAGCTCTTCTCGCACGCGTGCTCGATCTCGATGCCCTGCCCGAGCAGCGTATCGCAGATGGACATGCCGGGCGTGGCCTCGATGTCCATGCCCGCCGGGCACAGGGTCTCGTGGGGGAGGACCTTGAGGACGCTCAACTGTTTGATCCCTGTCCCCGGGGGGGGCTACCCCCGGCGACCTCGTCGATGCGCCGGCCCGAGAGCGCCCCGGAGATGGCGCGGTCCATGCGCCGGCCGGCGAAGTCCTCGGTGGCGCGGTTGAGCGCCTCGGCAGCCGCCTTGATGGCGCGATGGTCGGTCCCGCGCCGCAGCTGGTTGAGGGCGCGCATCTGCACGGTGACCGCGGCGCGCTCGCCC
>JANNKG010000040.1:0-6532 GCA_031396185.1 Burkholderiales bacterium
CTGCGCTGGGCGCTCGGCGTGGCCATCGTCTCGGCGCTCGCGATCACCTTCGCCGCCGGCCGGTTCTCGCCGATGGTGGCACTCGGCCTCGGGCTCGCGTTCTGGGTGATCCTCGCCTCGGGAGTGCAAATCGCGCATCGGCTCGGGGGCGCGCCGCTCGCCACGCTCGGCGCGCGCGTGCGCGCGCAGCCCCTGTCCTGGTACGGCATGACGGTCGCCCACCTTGGAGTCGCGATCTTTATCATCGGCGTCACGCTGGTCAAAGGCTACGAAACCGAGCGCGACCTGCGCATGGCGCCGGGCGAGAAGGTCGTGATGGGTGGATACGAGTTCACGTTCCGGGGGACCCGCGCGGTCGAAGGGCCGAATTACGCCGCGACTCGAGGTGACTTCGAGGTGCGCCGTGAAGGATCCAGCACGCTGGTGCGCACCATGCATCCGGAGAAACGCGTCTACCATGCCGCCGGGCAAACGATGACCGAGGCCGATATCGATACCGGCTTCACCCGCGACATCTACGTCTCCCTCGGCGAGCCGGTCGGCGACGGCGCCTGGGGAGTGCGCGTGTATCACAAGCCCTTTGTCGACTGGATCTGGGGCGGATGCTTCGTGATGGCCCTGGGCGGTTTCCTCGCGCTGTCGGACCGGCGCTATCGCAGCCGCCGCGCGGCCGCGCAGGCTCCCGCCGGGGCGCGTGGGGCGCCGGCGTGAAGGCGCTGAAATACGGCGTCCCGCTGCTGGTCTTCATCATGCTCGCCGGATTCTTCACCGTGGGCCTGATGCGCGACCCGCGCGTAGTTCCCTCTCCCTTCATCGACAAGCCCGCGCCGGCATTTCGCCTCGAGCAGCTGCATGAGGCGACGCGCGCCTTCGCGCCCGAGGACATGAAGGGCAAGGTCTGGATGCTGAATGTGTGGGCATCGTGGTGCGTGTCCTGCCGCGTGGAGCACCCGCTGCTGGTGGAGCTCGCGCGCCAGAAGGTCGTTCCGATCGTCGGCCTCAACTACAAGGACAAGCGCGACGACGGCGTGCAATGGCTCGCCAAGTTCGGCAACCCCTACGTGCTGTCCGCGTTCGACTTGGACGGCGCCGTGGGCATCGACTACGGCGTGTACGGCGTGCCCGAGACTTTCGTGATCGACAAGGCGGGCGTCATCCGGCACAAACAGATCGGGCCCATTACGGCCGAGGCGCTCGAGAAGACGATCCTGCCGCTCATCCGGAAGCTGAACACATGAGGCGCATGCTGGCCGCGTTGCTGGCGGCGCTCGCGGGGCTCGCGTTGGCTCAGCCCGTGGCCCTGCCGCCTCCCGATAGCCCGGCCGAGATTCGCTTGAGGGGACTCGCCGACGAGCTGCGCTGCCTGGTGTGCCAGAACCAGACGATCGCCGACTCCAATGCACCGCTCGCACAGGATCTGCGCGGCCAGATCCGCGGGCAAATTTCCCAGGGCCGCAGCGACGACCAGATCCGCGCCTACATGGTGGAGCGCTACGGCGATTTCGTGCTGTACCGTCCGCCGTTCAAGGCGACCACCGCGCTGCTCTGGCTGGGTCCGTTCCTTCTCATCGGGGCAGGCGGGGCGGTCTTCGTCACGGTCGTCCGCCGGCGCCGCGCCGTTGCAGACGACCCCGCGTTGTCCGAAGGCCGGCGGCGCGAAATCGAAGGCCTGCTGGAAAAGGACTAGGCGAGCGCCTCGGCAGGCTCGCGCCGCGGCAGCGGTGCGGCTGCGGCTTCGAGGAATCCCAGGTCGCGCGAGACGTCGCGCGCCGCAATCATGGTCATATGCGCAAGCTCGTCGCGGCGCGCGCCGAGGATGTTCTTCTCCGCACCCCACACCCCGATCGCCGCGATCACGCTTCCCGTGCGGTCGCGCACCGGCACGGCAATCCCGCAGACACCGGCACGGAACTCGCCGCGGTTGATCGAGTAGCCGCGCCCGCGGGTCTCCTCGAGGTCGCGTTCGATGTCCTTGCGGCGCGTCAGCGTGAGCGGGGTGTAGCGCTTGGTGTGGGCGAAGGCTACGTCGAGCGCTTCCGAAGGCATCCACGCGAGCATCGCCTTGCCGGTGGAGGTCACGGTCGCCGGCAAGCGCGAGCCGATGCTGGTGATCGCCTTCAACGGCTGCGGGCTGTCGACCTTGTCCACGTATACGGCAAAGCCGCCATCGAATACCGCGAGCTGCACCGATTCGTGGGACTCGTCCATCAGGCGACGCAGGCGGGCGGAGGCGATCGACACCACGTCGACGTCGCGAACCAGCAGGGAGCCCATCTCCCAGAGCTTGAGGGTCGGCGAGTAGAGGCTGTTGACGGGATTTTTCTTCACGTAGCCCAGCACGGACAACGTGGAAAGCAGGCGATAGACGTTCGGCTTGGTCAGCCCGAGCTGGCGAGCGAGCTCGGTCAGGCGGCGGGGTTGCCCCGAGCGCACCAGCGCTTCAAGAAGATTGAGAGCTTTCTGGACCGTCTGTTCCATGTCGGCCTCCCCTTTTTCAGACGCCGAACTCCGGTTTCGGGCGATCCTATCACATCAAAACCGGGCGGTCCCCGAGTTCATTGCGCCCCTCCGCCCCCGCGGGAAAGTGACTCGCAAGGACTTCCGAGACGGCGCGTACGCCGGCGAGGGCGCCCTCCTCGAAGCGGCCGTCGCGAAAATGCGTTTCCATGACATGGCAGATCGCCTGCCACTGCCCGGGGGCGACCTTGGCATCGACGCCGCGATCGGCGACCACTTCCACCTTGTGGTCGGCGAGCAGCAGGTAGATCAGCACGCCGTTGTTCTCTTCGGTGTTCCAGACGCACCGCGACGCGAACACCTCGCGCGCACGATCGCGCGACGACAACTCGCCCCACAGCTGCGCCGTCGAGAGCTCCGCCTCGACCACGACGCATACTTCGCCGCGGTGCCGCTGCTCGAGCGCAACGACCTCGCGCTGGATCGCATCGAGCGTCGCGTCCGAGAAGGAGCGCCGCGCCTTGAGCGGGCTCATCCATACGTGCCGCCAGAAGCGTTTGAGATCCATCACCAGCTCCCCGACGAGCCGCCGCCGTCGAAACCGCCGCCCCCGCCGCTGAACCCGCCGCCCCCGCCGCCGCCGCCGCCCCACGAACCGCCGCCAAAGCCGCCGGGAATGTAGCCGCCACCGCGATTCACTCCGCGACCGATGCCGCTGCCGCTCACAAGCGTGAAGGCGAAGGCCGCCACCGCGGCCACCAGGCCGAATACGAGGCTGCCGAATACGAACCAGGCGGCGATGCCGGTGATGCCCGAGGTGAGGCCGGCTCCCGCGGCGCGGCCCACGATACTGCGCAACACCATTGCGACGACGGGCACCGCGAAGAACGCGATCCAGATGAAATTCGAGTAGGACGACACGGTGTCGACCTTGCCCGAGGCCTTCTGCGGCGCAGGCAGCGGCAGTGCCTCGCCCTCGATCGCCTTGGTGATCGCGTCCACTCCCGCCTCGATTCCGCCGGCGAAGTCGCCGGTGCGGAAGCGCGGTGCGACGAGCTCGGCGATGATGCGCCGCGAGAGTGCGTCGGTGAGCGTGCCCTGGACGCCGCGGCCGGTGTGGATGCGCATCTTGCGCTCCTGCTTGGCGACCACGAACAACACGCCGTCGTCCACGGACTTTCGGCCGAGCTTCCACTCGTCGGTGACGCGCCCGGCGAAATCCTCGATCACCTCGGTGCCTATCGAGGCCACCAGCAGCACCGCCACCTGAGAGCCCTTCGCCTGTTCGAAGGCGCGCAGCTTTTCCTCGAGGCGATCGCGCTCGGCGGCCGTGAGCGAGCCGGTCTGGTCGGTCACCCGGGCCGTCAGCTTCGGCACCGGCGTCTCGGCGCGGGCGCCGAGAGCGACGACCAGCAGGACGAGCGCCAGGGCCGCGAGGAGGGCCATCCCCCCGCAGGCCTGGATCCAGCCCGGAACGCCTGGGCGCAGCCCGGATTCCCGTCTACACGGGAACGTCACTTCCATCTACTTCGCGGGCGCGGGGGCTACCGGTGCGCTCGGTGCCGCTGGGACCGACGACTTCGGCGCGAAATCCACCTTCGGCGGTTCGGCGATCGCCTTCTCGTTCTCGACCTCGAAGCCCGCCTTCGCCTTGTAGCCGAAGACCATCGCCGTGAGGTTTGTCGGGAACTGGCGCGCAAGGATATTGAACTCCTGCACCGCCCTGATGAACCGGTTGCGGGCAGTGGTGATGCGGTTCTCGGTTCCTTCGAGCTGCGCCTGCAGGTCGCGGAAGTTGGCGTCGCTCTTCAGCTGCGGATACGCCTCGGCCACCACCAGCAGCCGTCCGAGCGCCCCGGAAAGCTCGCCTTGGGCCTGCTGGAATTTCTTGACGGCTTCGGGATTGTCGAGCGCCGACGCCGGCAGCTGCACCGAGGTGGCCTTGGCGCGTGCGTTCGTGACGCCGATCAGCACGTCCCTTTCCTGCGCGGCGTAGCCCTGGACCGTGGACACCAGGTTCGGGATCAGGTCGGCGCGGCGCTTGTACTGGTTCAGCACCTCGGACCAGGCCGCCTTCACCTGCTCGTCCTTGGTCTGGAAGTCGTTATACCCGCAGCCGGACAGCGTGAGCGCCGCAAACGCGGACAGGGCCCAGAGAAGCTTTCTCATTTTCAGTGTTCTCCTTGGTGTGCCGGCGATGGCCGGCGCGAATGATGTCGGGGCGACGCCCGCGCTTTTCAAGCCGCCGCGGCGAGGGTCGTGCGGGCGAACAACAGGTCTTCCCAGGCTTTCGACTTCTCCGTGAGGCTGCGCAGCAGGTAGGCGGGATGGTAGGTGACAACCACCGGAATGCCGCGATAGCGATGCGCCTTCCCCCTCAGGCTCGCCAGGCTCGCTTCGATGCCGAGCAGGCGCACAGCGGCCGTCTTGCCCAACGCTACGATGATTTTCGGGCCGAGGAGTTCGATCTGGCGGTCGAGAAACGGCGCGCACGTGGCGGCTTCCTCGGGCGTGGGCGTGCGGTTTCCCGGCGGGCGGCACTTCACCACGTTGGCGATATAGACTTCCCGCCCTCGCTGGCAGCCGATCGACGCAAGCATGCTGTCGAGAAGCCTGCCCGCCTGGCCGACGAACGGATCGCCCTGCGCATCCTCATCGGCCCCGGGGCCCTCGCCCACGAAGAGCCAGGGCGCGGCCTCGTGCCCCACGCCGAACACTGCCTGCTTGCGTTGCTGGCACAGCGGGCAAGCGCGGCATTCGGAGGCCAGTGCGCGAAGCTGCTGCCAGGTCGCGCCGCTCGCCGCCACCGGCTGGCTTCCAGGGGCTTCGTCGACGCGCTCAGGAGAATCCAGGCCGTACAGCCGCGCGACCGACAGCAACTCCATCTCCTTCAGCGACCTCGAGTCCATCAAACCGACAGCCCGAGGAAAAGCGCGTCTTCGCGCCCGGCGACGGCGGGGTAGTACCCGGGGCGGATCGCGATCTGCTGGAACCCGGCGGTCTTGTAGAGGTGGCGCGCCGCCAGGTTGGAAGGGCGTACCTCGAGGTAGACGATGTCGCACGCGGCGAGGCGGGCCACCTCGATCATGTGGCTGAGGAAGCTGCGGCCGATGCCCTGGTTCTGCCATTCGGAAGCGACCGCGAAGTTGAGCAGGTGCGCCTCGTCGAGCGCAACCATCAGCACCGCATAGCCGATCACGGTTTCCCCGTGCGTGACTGTCCAGCAGTCGTAGCCGGCGGTAACCGAGTCGCGGAAGTTGCCCAGGCTCCAGGGGAAAGCGTAGAGGGACTTTTCGAGGTTCGCGACCTCGGAAAGGTCCGCCATCCGCATGTGGCGATAGTGCAGCTGGGGAACCGGAACCGCGCTCAACGTTTCGCCTTTCTTTCCGCGCTCGTGAGCGCCACCTTGTCGCGCAAGTATAGGGGCGCCGCCCGGTCGGCAGCCACGCCCTCGCCTCGCGCGAAGCGCCGCGCCGCAATGCGCGCAACCGCGCCGGCGCGTGGCAGGTCGCCCTCGAAGCGCATCTCGACGGCATCGCGATAGGCCTCGCGCAACCATGGGTGGCAGTCGAACCCGCTGCCCGTAGCGACCCAGCGCCGGCCCGGAAGCGGGGGCGTCCCCGTCGGATCCGCCAGCCGTGGCGCAATCACTTCGTCCCAATCGTCCCCGGTGCGCGCGTAGGCGGCCAGGTAGGCTTCCCCCATGCGGGCGTCGAGCGCCGAGATGACCCGGCTTTCATTGGTCTGCTCGGCCAGCGCGAGCAATGAGGGCACCGGCACCACCGGCCTGCCCGCCGCGAAGGCGAGGCCCTGGACGATTCCACAGGCGATGCGAATTCCGGTAAACGAACCGGGTCCCTGCCCGAAGCCGAAGGCATCCATCTGGCGGGCGGCAAGCCCGGCGCGATCGAACACGCGCCGGATCATGGGCGCCAGGAGCTCCGAGTGCCGGTTTCCGGCCATCGCCTCCTCGACGAACAGCTCGCCGCCGCGCAGCAAGGCCACCGAGCACAGCTCCGTGGAGGTCTCAACAGCCAGTAGATTCAATGCGTTGGGGCCGACTATTGAAGTGCTT
>JANNKG010000566.1:0-7931 GCA_031396185.1 Burkholderiales bacterium
CCATGCGCATGGCATCTTCGACCTTCACGATCCCGATCGGCTCGCCCTCGACTCCCACCAGGCGGACTTCCGGGCAATTGATCTCGCCGTTGATGCGAACTGCTTTATCCTGAGCTATGCGAAAATTCCTCTAAAAGTCAATTTGTTAGCGCGGATACCTAAAGCGTTTTATCGCCAAGTATCGGGGCCCCGCAGCATCTCATGCCCGCGTTTCGACCTCGTTCCGGAGGCGCGAAACAAAAGTCTCCAGCGAGACCGGCGCCAGATTTTCACCGGCTCGGGTCCTTGCGGAGACCGTCCTTGCGGCTACTTCCTTGTCACCGAGAACTAGCTGGTAAGGAAGCTTTTGAATGCTATGTTCCCGAATTTTATACGTTATTTTCTCATTCCGCAAATCGCTGACGACCCTGAAGCCAGCTTCGCGCAGCACGCCCTCCACCTCGCGCACATACGGCTCCTGCCGGTCCGTGACGTTCATCACGACGACTTGCACAGGGGCGAGCCACAGGGGCAAGGCGCCCGCGTGGTTCTCGATGAGGATCCCGATGAATCGCTCCATCGATCCCACGATGGCGCGGTGCAGCATCACCGGATGCTTGCGAGTGCTGTGTTCGTCCACGAATTCCGCGCCGAGCAGCACCGGCATGTTGAAGTCAACCTGCATCGTCCCGCATTGCCAGACGCGGCCGATGGCATCCTTTAGCGAGTACTCGATCTTCGGGCCGTAGAAGGCACCCTCGCCCGGGGACACTTCGAAGTTCACCCCCGATTGGCGCAGCGACTCGGTCAAGGCGTGCTCGGCCTTATCCCACAGCGCATCGGCGCCCACGCGTTTCTCCGGCCGCGTCGCGACCTTGTAGATGATCTCGGCGAAGCCGAAGTCGGCGTAGACCTCCTGCAGCAGCGTGGTGAACGCCGCGCACTCGGGAAGAATCTGGTCTTCCGTGCAGAAGATATGGCCGTCATCCTGGGTGAATCCACGCACGCGCATGATGCCGTGCAGAGCTCCGGACGGCTCGTTGCGGTGGCAAGTGCCGAACTCCCCGTAGCGCAGCGGCAGGTCGCGGTAGCTGCGAAGGTTCGAATTGAACACCTGGACGTGTCCCGGACAATTCATCGGCTTGATCGCGAACTCACGTTTCTCCGACTCCGTGAGAAACATGTTCTCCTTGTAGTTCTCCCAATGGCCCGACTTCTTCCAGAGCGACAGATCGAGGATCTGGGGGCACTTGATCTCCTGGTAGCCGTGGTCGCGGTAAACGCGCCGCATGTATTGCTCGACTTCCTGCCAAAGGGCCCACCCCTTCGGATGCCAGAAAACCATCCCCGGCGCCTCGTCCTGCATGTGGAAGAAATCCAGCTGCTTGCCGATGCGGCGGTGGTCGCGTTTATCGGCCTCCTCCAGCATCGTGAGGTATGCGTCCTGGTCTTCCTTGCGCGCCCACGCAGTGCCATAGATGCGCTGCAGCATCTCGTTTTTGGAGTCTCCACGCCAGTAGGCGCCCGCGACCTTCATCAGCTTGAAGACCTTGAGCTTTCCGGTGGAGGGCACGTGAGGGCCGCGGCACAGGTCGATGAAATCACCTTCGCGGTACAGGCTAATGCCCTGCTCCGCGGGGATCGCGCCGATGATCTCGGCCTTGTACTTCTCGCCGATCGACTCGAAGAACTTCACGGCGTCGTCGCGGGCCCATTCTTCCCTCGCAACCGGGAGGTCCTTCCTCGCAATCTCCACCATCCGCTTTTCGATCGCAGCGAGGTCCTCGGGCGTGAAGGCACGCTTGTAGGCAAAGTCGTAGTAGAAGCCGTTGTCGATCACCGGGCCGATGGTGACCTGCGCGTCCGGGAAAAGCTCTTTCACCGCGTAAGCCAGCAAGTGCGCCGCAGAGTGGCGAATCAGGTCCAACCCTTCGGGGTCCTTGTCTGTAATGATGGCAAGCCTCGCATCGGAGGCGATGCGGTGGCTCACGTCGACAAGCTTGCCGTCGACCTTGCCACCCAGCGCGGCCTTGGATAGCCCCGGCCCGATGGACGCGGCGACCTCCCCGACCGTGACGGCGGCTTCGAATTGCCGGACCGAACCGTCCGGCAGCGTTATGGCAACCATGGATGCCTCTCAGAACCGGGGACTGCCCCCAAAATGAAAAAAGCGCGGATGAGCCGCGCTTCATTCACAGACATTGGACGCGAGCCCGCCTACGGAATTCTTCCGCTGGAAAACGACGTAGTTGGCGGTCTCATAACCATTGCGGCCCTTCAGCCTCGCTCAATGTCCAGACGAAGAGAATCATACCACCCCGTTCTGGGACCTGCGCTTGTCCGCAGTGGCAAGGATGTCGGGGAGCGCGGCAGGATCGAGAGGCTTCACGACGTGCGCGTCGAATCCGGAGTAGAGCGACTTGCGCCGGTCTTCCTCAGTCCCGTATCCGCTCAACGCGACCATGTAGGCCTGCTTCATGCCGAGATCCTTGCGCATGCGGGCCGCCGCTTCATGCCCTGAGATACCCGGCAGCCCGATGTCCATGAAGACGACTTCGGGCTTGAACTCGTTTGCCACCGTGAGCGCCTTGTTGCCGTCGTGGGCCTGGCGCGTCTCCTGGCCGAGAATTTCCAGCATCATCGCGAGCGTTTCGGCCGCATCGAGGTTGTCGTCGACGATCAAAACGCGCCTGGCACTCGACCCGGCGGCTGCCTTCGGCTCGGCGGCGGCAGCGGCGGGAAGCTCGGCAACCTCTTCGCGCTTCGCGCGCGGCATCCGAACGCTGAAGACGCTTCCCTTGCCGAGACCTTCGCTGTTCGCCTCGACGGCGCCGCCATGGCGCTTGACCAAGTCCTTCACAAGCGCGAGACCGATGCCCAAACCCTTGCGGGTCCTTTCCGGCGCGTCATCCACCTGCACGAAAAGGTCCCAGATCTGGAGGAGCTTGTCGGGCGCGATGCCGATGCCGTTATCGCGTACCTGGATCAGCACTTCGGCACCATCGTTGGCGGCGGACACTTCGATGCGCCCGCCCGGCTCCGTGTATTTCACCGCGTTGAGGATGAGGTTCTCGAGGATCTGCTGCAGGCGCACCCGGTCGGCCATCACCTTCAAGGGCTCCGAAGGCAGGATCAATACCAGCTCGTGGCGGCCAATCTCGAGCGGGCCCTCGCAGGACTCGAGCGCGTTGCGTACCTCTGCGGCGACGTCGACGGGCTCGCGCCGCAGTTCGATCACTCCCCGGGTGATGCGCGATATGTCGAGGAGGTCCTCGACCAGCCGCGTCATCTGGCCAACCTGGCGGTCCATCGTTTCAAGGAGCGCCCTGGCGCGCTGCGGGTCGACGGAGCTCACGCGCATCATGTGGAGCGCGGCGCGCATCGGCGCCAGCGGATTGCGAAGCTCGTGCGAGAGCGTGGCGAGAAACTCGTTCTTGCGCCGGTCGGCATTCTGGATCTCCTCGTAGAGGAGGCAGTTGTCGAGCGATGCGGCGGCGCGACCCGCGAGGCTGTCGGCGAGGGAGAGGTCGGCGCCGGCGAGGCGCCGCGCCGACGGACCGAGCGCGAGCAGGAAGGCGCCACGCGTCTTGCCGCGTGTCACCAGCGGAAAAGCGTGGATCTCGCCCGCAGGCGCATCGTCCGCGGCGTCCGGGTCGGGCGCGAGCGTAAGCCGGTCGCAACGGGAATGCTCGCCCGCCCCGATCACGCGCTCCTGCTCGCGGATGAGCATCGCATCGAATGAAGCGCGGCTGTTGCCCAGGTAGCTTTCCCATCCCGCGACGCACGCGGTTCGAGCTGCACGCGCGGCACCGTCATCGTTCACCAGCACGATGGCGCTGAAATCGGCGAGATAAGGCACCACCAGCCCGGAGGCGCCCCTGAGGATGGTGTCCACGTCGAGGGAGCTCGCCATGACCTGCGTGGCCTCGACCAGGAAACTTGCGCGGCGCTGCTGCTCCTCCGCGCTGGTGCGCGCCGCCTGCTCCTTGACCAGCGCGACGCGTTCGTCGGAGCGCTTCTTCAGCTCGGCATTGAGCCGGTGCAGCTGCACCAGCGCTTTCACCTTGCTGCGCAGGATGTTTGGCACAACCGGGGAGAGGATGTAGTCGACGGCGCCGAGCGAGTAGCCCCGCGCCGTGTGCATCTCGTCGGCGAACGCGGTGATGAATATGATCGGCGTGTGCGCCGACTTGCGCCGGGCACGAATCAGCTCGGCTGTCTCCAGCCCGTCCATGCCGGGCATGTTCACATCGAGCAGGATTACCGCGCATTCGTTGTCCAGCAGCCAGCGCAGCGCCTCCTCGCCCGAAGAGGCGGTGGTGATGTTCTGGTCGAGCTCCTCCAGGATGGTGCGGAACACGACTCGCTTGTCGAGGCGGTCGTCCACGATCAGGATATTGGAACGTTCCAGCGCCGAGGAGGCGATCTCCTCCTCGCCATGGCTCACGGGCAATTGAGCGTTCATGCCGGCCTTCAGCGCTGGAGCCATGCCTTGAGTACCGTGAGGAGTTGATCGCGGTCGACGGGCTTGGACAGGTAGTCCCAGGCGCCCGCCTCGATGCAGCGTTCGCGGTCGCCCTTCATCGCCTTGGCCGTGACCGCCACGATAGGAAGATCCTTGCAGTTCGGGATGCGGCGAATCTCCCGCGTAGTCTCCAGGCCGTCCATCTCCGGCATCATGATATCCATCAGGATGACGTCAAGTTCACCCTTGTGGGCGTGCTCGATCGCCTCGCGCCCGTTGTCGGCGGTCTTGATGTCCATGCCGTAGTCCTCCAGCACCGACGAGAGGGCGAAAATATTGCGAATGTCATCGTCGACGATCAGCACGCGCCGGCCGGCCAGCGCCTTGGTCGAGCCATAGATGTCTTCCAGCACCTTGCGGTGCGCGTCGCGCACATGGGTGATGTCGACGTGAAGCGCGAGAATCACCTGGTCGAGCAACCGCTCCATGGAATGCACCTCGCGCACTCCGCCGATGTAGTCGAGCCCAAGGCTCGCCGCACCCACGGAGGCGGCCGGCTCGCGCCCGAAGGCGATGATCGGCGGCGCGCTCACTTCCATGTCACGCATTTCATCCATGAGCGTTGCGAGGTCCAGCGCCGGTGCATCGGGATTGACCACCGCGCAATCGATCTTGCCCCCGCGAATCATTTCGGCCCCGCGCGCGCCATCACTCTCGCAAATGATCTCGGCGTTTTCGATGCCATCGAGGTACTCGAGAATCGCATTCATCCGCGCTGCGTCCGGCTCGACCACGAGTAGCCGGCGGCGGTCGCTCGACGTGTACTCGTAGATCTCCTCGAGCACCTCGTCGACGGCCTTGCGGCTTTGCAGTGGCTTGGCCACGAAGCGGCGCGCTCCCGAATCCAGTGCCCGCCCGCGCGCCTCCTCGGTGGAGATCACGTGAACCGGGGTATGGCGCACCGTGATGTCGTTCTTGAGCCGCGACAGCACGCGCCAGCCCTCGATGTCCGGCAGGAAGATGTCGAGCAGGATGGCCGCCGGGTGATATTCGTTCACCATCGAAAGCACCGTCGTCCCCTGCGTGGTGACAACGCCCTTGAACCCCTGCTCGCGAGCCGCTTCGAGCAGCACGCGCGCGAAGGCGAGGTCGTTCTCGACGATCAGCACTACGCGATCGCCGGGGTGGACCGCCTCGCGGTCGTCGTCCGCCTCGTTGATTGCCACCGGGAGCGGCAATTCGCTGACCCCTGCGCGGCTGATCGTGTCTTCGAACGCCGCATCCACCAACCGGCGATCGGTTGCCTGCCGCGCGGCCTCGATGGCAGCGGTGGCTACGGCGGCAGCGTCGGAAGACTTGCGCGGCATGCGCGACGGCGGGAAAACCTGCGGCAGGTACAGCGAGAAGACGCTTCCCTTGTTGGGCGCGCTCACCAGGCGGATCTCGCCGCGCAGCAGGCGTGAGAGCTCGCGCGAGATCGCCAGGCCCAGGCCGGTGCCGCCGTACTTGCGGCTGGTGGAGCCGTCGGCCTGCTGGAACGCCTCGAAGATGATCTGCTGCTTGTCGGTGGGGATGCCGATCCCCGTGTCCGTCACCGAGAACTCGAGAACGTCGGTGGCGCGATTGAGATCGTCATTGTCGGAGGCCCAGCCGGCGCTCGCCGGACGGATCACCAAAATGACCTCGCCCTTATGGGTGAACTTGAACGCGTTCGAAAGCAGGTTTCGCAGAATCTGTTGCAGGCGCTTCGCGTCCGTAGAGAACGACTTCGGCAAGCGAGGATCCATGCGGATCTCGAAGGCGAGGCCCTTGGTTTCCGCAACGTGGCGGAAGGTGCGCTCGACGAACCGCTGCAGCTCGTCGAGGCGCACTTCGCCCACGTCGACCGCAACCGTTCCCGATTCGATCTTGGACAGGTCGAGGATGTCGTTGATCAGCATCAGCAGGTCGTTGCCTGACGAGTGGATCGTGCGCGCGAACTCCACCTGCTTCATCGTCAGGTTGCCATCGGAGTTGCCGGAAAGCTGGTCGGAAAGGATCAGCAGCGAGTTGAGCGGCGTGCGCAGCTCGTGCGACATGTTCGCAAGGAACTCCGACTTGTACTTCGACGTGAGCGCGAGCTGGCGCGCCTTTTCCTCCAGCGCCTGGCGGGCCTGCTCGACCTCCTGGTTCTTGCGCTCCACCTCCTGGTTCTGGTGGGCGAGCAGCCGGGCCTTCTCCTGAAGCTCTTCGTTGGTGGTCTGCAATTCCTCCTGGCGGCTCTGCAGCTCCTGCGCCAGCGTCTGGGACTGGGTCAGAAGGTCTTCCGTACGCGTGTTGGCCTCGATCGTGTTGATCACGATGCCGATCGACTCCGTCAACTGATCCAGGAACGCCTGGTGGATCTCGCTGAATCCCTCGAACGAGGCGAGCTCCAGCACGCCCTTGACCTGGCTCTCGAAAACGACTGGAAGCACCAGGATATTGCGGGGAGCGGCAGCGCCAAGTCCCGAGGCGATGCGCAGGTAATCCGGCGGCGGGTTGGTCAGCAGGATCTTGCGCTTCTCGAACGCGCACTGGCCCACCAGCCCCTCGCCCATGCCGATGCGCCGGCCGTGGGAGAGCTCGCCATCGCTTGCATAGCTCGCAAGCAGCGTCAGGTGGGGAAACTCCTCGCCGCCCGAGAGCACGTGGAATTCCGCGTGCTGCGCGCTCACCACCGGCGCCAGCTCTGACAGGATAAGGCGGCCCACCGTGTTCAGGTCCTTCTGGCCCTGCAACATCCGCGAGAACTTCGCCAGGTTGGTTTTCAGCCAGTCCTGCTCGGTGTTCTTCTGCGTCGTGTCTCGCAGGTTGCGGATCATCTCGTTGATGGTGTCCTTGAGCGCCGCCACTTCGCCTTTGGCCTGCACCGTGATGCTTCGCGTCAAGTCGCCCTGGGTCACGGCGGTTGCGACCTCCGCGATAGCGCGCACCTGGGTCGTGAGGTTCTCCGCAAGCTGGTTCACGTTCTCGGTGAGGCCCTTCCACGTGCCTGAAGCGCCCGGCACCTTCGCCTGCCCGCCCAGCTGGCCTTCCACACCCACCTCGCGCGCCACGCCCGTCACCTGCTCGGCGAAAGTGGCAAGGGTCTCGATCATGCTGTTGATGGTCTCGGCCAAGGCGGCGATCTCACCCTTGGCTTCCACGGTGAGCTTCTGCTTCAAGTCGCCGTTGGCGACCGCGGTCACCACCTTCGCGATGCCGCGCACCTGGTCAGTCAGGTTGCCGGCCATGGAGTTCACCGAGTCGGTCAAGTCCGTCCACGTGCCCGAGACGCCCTCCACCACCGCCTGGCCGCCAAGCTTGCCTTCGGTGCCCACCTCGCGCGCCACGCGAGTGACCTCCGAAGTGAAGACGGAGAGTTGGTCGATCATTTTGTTGACCAATTTCGCCGAACGGAGGAACTCACCCTCGAGTGCGCGGCCGTCCGCTTCCAGAGCCATGGTCTGGCTCAGGTCGCCCTTGG
>JANNKG010000117.1:0-6433 GCA_031396185.1 Burkholderiales bacterium
GATCACCTCGGGCAGGATCCTGCTCGACGGCGAGGTCCTGTGCTCGACCCAGGTGCCGAAGGCCGCGCCCGGGCCGGACCGCATCGTGGTGTTCCAGAACGGCGCGCTCTTCCCGTGGAAGACCAACCTCGAGAACGTGATCTTCGGGCCGGTGATGCAGGGCCGGATGCAGAAGGGCGAGGCGCTCGACCGCGGGCGCGCGATGATGGCCGACGCGGGTCTCGCCGGGGTGGAGCACAACTATCCGGGCGAGGTGTCCTCGGGCATGCGCCGGCGCGTGGAGATCGTGCGTGCCCTGATGAACGACCCCAAGGTGCTGCTGCTCGACGAGCCCTACCGCGCGCTCGATTCGCTCACCAAGAGCGTCATGCACGAGGCGTTGCTCGAGATCTACTACAAGAACAAGGTGACCATCTTCTTCATCACGCACGACCTCGAGGAGGCGATCTTCCTCGGCCACCGCGTCGCCATCATGACCACGCGGCCGTGCAAGCCGAAGAAGCTCCTCACCGTGGACATCCCGCACCCGCGTGATTACGCCGTCCTCACCTCGAAGCGCTTCCGCGAGCTCATGCAGGAGACGAGCGAAGCGGTGCACGAAGAGGCGCGCAAGGCCTTCCAGGCCGGCGAGAGGGAGGGCTGATGACGCGCGCGAGACGCATCTCCGGCCGCGTGATCTGGCGCGGCCTGGTTTCCATCGTCGTGTTCCTCATCCTGTGGGAGATCGGCTCGCGCTCGAAGGTGTGGCTCGCGTGGGATGCCTTCGCACCCTTGCGCGAGGTGCTCGGCGCCCTCGGGCTCAAGAAGACGCACCTGCCCTGGATCGGGTCGGTGCCCGCGCCCACGGCGGTATTCAAGGCGTGGATGGCGGTGATCGGCCAGGCGGGCTACTGGCAGAGCTGGTACATGAGCTTCCAGCGCGTCCTGGGCGGCTTCGTCGCCGCGATGCTGATCGGCATTCCCTACGGCCTGATGCTTGCCGTGAGCCGCACCGCGCACGGCATCAACTTCCCGGTGTTCGAGGCGCTGCGGCCCATCCCGCCGCTCGCCTGGGTGCCCGCGTCGATCATCTTCTGGCCGACGCAGGAGCTCGCGATCATGTTCATCACCTTCCTGGGCGCTTTCTACACCATCGTGATCAACGTGGTCGGCGGAGCCAAGTCGATCGATGTGCGCTTCTTCCAGGCGGCGCAGTCGATGGGCGCGTCGAAGTGGGACATGTTCAAGCGAATCGTGCTGCCGGGCACCCTGCCCTCGATCGTGGTCGGCTCGGCCGTGGGGATGGGCATCACGTGGGAGGTTGTGGTCGCCGCGGAGATGATCTCGGGCGGCGGCAGCCAGATGGGCGGCAGCGGCGGGGGCCTCGGGTTCTTCATCTGGAGTTCCTACGTGGGCGGATCCTACGAGCAGATCGTGGTCGGCATGATCTCGATCGGAATTGCCGGGTATGCCTCGAGCGAGCTGCTGCGCACGCTCGGGCATCGCATCACGCCGTGGTTGCGGGTGCGCTGATGAGGGACCCGGACGGCAAGGTCGCCGCACCCGAGATCCGCCCCGGAGAGATCAAGGTCACAGGCGTGTCGAAGTCCTACGGCGCCGGGCAGATCCACAAGGACGTCGTGCGCGAATGCTCCTTCACCATCGAGCGCGGCAAGCTCACCGTGATGGTGGGCCCGTCGGGCTGCGGCAAGAGCACGCTGATCCGCCTGCTCGCGGGCTTCGAGCAGCCGACCACGGGCGCAATCGAGCTCGACAGCAAGGCCATCAGCGGGCCCAGCCGGGAGCGGCTGGTGCTCTTCCAGGAAACCGCCCTCTTCCCCTGGATGACCACCTGGAACAACATCCTCTACGGGCCGCGCGCTCGCGGCGAGCTCACTCGCGAGACGCTCGCCTTCGCCGAGTTCCTGCTGGCGAAGGTCGGGCTGCAGGAGTTCCGCGACAAGTACCCCGGCCAGCTCTCCGGCGGGATGCAGCGCCGCGCGGAGCTCGCCCGGGCGATGATCAACAACCCCCGGGTCATGATCCTCGATGAGCCGTTCCGCGGCCTCGACGCGATGACCAAGGAGTTGATGTGGGAGTACTACTCCGGCCTCTATGAGGAGAACCGGCGCACCAACTTCTTCGTGACCACCGACATCGACGAGGCGGTGTTCCTCGCCGACCGGCTGCTCGTCATGTCGAACATCCCGACCCAGGTGCGCGCCGTGATCGAGGTGGACCTCCCGCGTCCGCGCCGGCTGGCCGACATCGTGCAGAACGACCGCGCCAACGACATCAAGAAGCAGGCCCTGTCGATCCTGCACGCCGAGGCGATGCGCTCGTTCTCGCGCGGCTCCAAGGCTGCCGCGGACTTCGTCGAAGCCTATCTCAAGCGCGAGCGGCAGGGCTGATGGAGGCGCTGCTCGACCGCCGCCTCGTGATCGCGCTCGCGGTCGCGGGCGGGGTGCTGACGGTCCTGGCATCGGTGCTGCAGGTGCGCGGCATCGTGGGCGAGCGCGGCGCAAGGAACCTCAACTACGCGGGCTACGCCTTCATGGGTGCGAGCATGCTGCTGTTCGTGCTCGCGGGGCTCACGGGTGCGCCGGGATGAGCGCGAAGATCATCGACGGCAACGCGATCGCCCGCGAGGTGCGCGCGGAATGGAAGCTGCGCGCCGACCGCCTGAACTCTCTGGGCGCGCCTGCCGGGCTCGCGGTCATCATGGTGGGCGACAACCCCGCCTCGCGCGTGTACGTTCGCAACAAATTGCGCGCTTCGGCCGAGATGGGCATCCGCTCCGAGCAGTTCCTGTACGCGGCGGACGTGGCCGAGTCCCAGGTGCTCGAGCGCATCGCGGCGCTGAATGCCGACCCGCGCTGCCACGGGATCCTGGTGCAGCTGCCGCTGCCGCCGCAGGTCTCGGTGCGCAAGGTCCTCGAGACGATCTCCCCTGACAAGGACGTGGACGGCTTCCACCTCTACAACGTGGGCGGCCTGGTGGCGGGCGGGACGGTCTTCCCGCCGTGCACGCCCTACGGCGTTCTCTGCCTCCTCGACCGCAGCGGCATCCCCATCGCCGGCCAGAACGTGACCGTGGTGGGCGCCTCCAACATCGTCGGCAAGCCGCTCGGGCTCATGTTCCTGCAGCGCGAGGCGACCGTCGCGATCTGCCACGTGAAGACGCGCGACCTCGCGCAGTTCACCATCGCCGCAGACATCCTCGTGGTCGCCGCGGGGCAGCCGAACCTCATCACCGCGCCGATGGTGCGCACCGGGGCCGTGGTGGTCGACGTCGGCATCAATCGCCTGCCCGACGGGCGCCTGCTGGGCGACGTCGAGTTCGAGACGGTGCGCCACAAGACTTCCTACATCACGCCGGTGCCCGGCGGCGTCGGGCCGATGACGGTCACGATGCTCCTCTGCAACACAATCGCCTCGGCCGAGCGCTTCCTGCAGGCTAAAGCGGCGTAGCGCGTGGCCGCCTTCTCAGTGGATCGTAGAAGGGCAGGCGCGCCACTCGCGCGCGCCGCCCGTCTTCCAGCTGCACCGGTGATCCCGGACTTGCGTTGTCCGCGGCGATAAAGCCCAGGGCGAGCGTGCGGCCGAAGACGGGCGAGTCGCACTCACTCGTCACGCGAGCCACAGGCAGCCACGCACGCACACGCGGCGCGGTGAGCGAATCGACCTCGAGACCGACCAGCCGGCCCAGCGGGGTCTCCGCCCGTGACTCGGGGCGCTCGTCCAGCCGCTCGAGGCCGAGCTCCCGCGGCAGCTCGTGTCCGGTGATCTCGCGATCGAAGAGCACGTAGCCCGACTCGATGCGCAGGCTGTCGGCAGCGGCGAAGCTGCATTCGCGCAGGCCGTGCTGGCGGCCCGCATCGAGGAGCTGGTGCCTCATCGCCGCTGCCTCGTGCGCGTCCACGATCAGCTCGTAGCCCAGCTCGCCGCTGTAGCCGATGCGCCCGATGCAGCCGGAACACCCCCCCGCCCGAAACGCGGCGAAATCGAAATAGCGCAGCGACCGGACCCTCGCTTCGCCGATGAGTCGCGCCAGGATCGTGCCGCTCGCCGGCCCCTGCAGCGCGAGAACCGCGTGCTCGCCTGATCGCACGCGGGGCTTCGCGCGCGCCGCGATCCATCCGGCGTCGCTGCGCCGTCCGCTGAAAAGCCACCAGCGGCCGTCGTCGAATCGCCACACGGTGGCGTCGTTGAGGACGCGGCCGTGCTCGTCCAGCAACAAGGTGTATGCGATGCGTCCCGGCGGGAGGCGCGCGAGGGTGCGACTCTGCAGCGCTTGCAGCGCAGCCGCGTCCGCGTCCACGAACTCGTACAGCCCCATGAAGGAGAAGTCGAAGAGCCCGGCGTGGCGGCGCGTCGCGAGGTGCTCGTCGCGGGCCTCGCTCACCAGGCGCGCACCGCCATCAGCACCGCCACGGCAATGCATAGCCACGCGGCGATGCGGCGCAGCGCGACGCTGCTCGCGGAGTGGGCGAGCCACGTACCGGCCACGACGCCGGCGAGCTCGAAGGCGGTCACCCACGCGGCGATGCCGAAATCGATGCGCCCGTCCTGCACGCTGGAAAGCGAGCCCGACACGGCGGCGACGATCTGGATCACCTGGCTCACGCCGATGGCGGCCAGCGGGCTGAAACCCAGCAGCACCATGAGGGGCACCGAGAAGAGGGGACCCCCAGCACCCGAAAGCCCCGAGCCGAATCCCGCTGCGGCGCCCACTCCGAGCAGTGTGGCCGTGTCGCCGGGGCTGCCGCCGTCCCGCGCGCGAGCGCGCTCCGGCGCCGGGCGCAGCACCCACAGGCCCGCAACCATGATGATGGCCGCGATCAGCAGGGTCAGGGGCCGCGGATCGATGTGGCTCGCCGCGGCCGCCCCCAGGTAGCCTGCGATCGTGGCGCCCGCGCAGACCGGCACCGCGAGCCGCCATTGAATCGAGCCGCGGCGCTGGAAGAGCCAGGTGCCGAGCAGGCCCGTGAAGAGGAACGTGAAGAGCGCGGTGGCCGCGGCAGAGTGGATGTCGAGGCCGCCCAGCAACACGAGGAAAGGAATGAGCAGCACGCCGCCCACGCCGACGGCGCCGATGAAGAACCCGACCGCCGTGGCGACGACAGCGAGGAGCGCGGCGGCGGTCGGGTCGGGCAAACGGTCAGCCGGCGGCGAAGGCGGTCAGCTCGCTCGTGAGCAGCACCGCGAGCTGCTTCATGATGAGGTAGCCCGCGAGCGGGTCGGCGTCCATGAAGGCGCGCAGGCTCGCGCCGTCGAGCGCGACCACCTCACACGCGGTGAGGCAATAAGCGGTTGCGATGCGGCGCGAATAGCCTTCGACGATCGCGGCCCAACCGAACACTTCGCCGCGCCGGATGATGTCGCCCGCGGCGGTATCGCGCTTGCCCAGGCCCAACGTGAAGCGCACGGTACCCTCGGCAAGCACGTAGAAGTCATCGACCTCGTCGCCGATCGTGTAGATGCGCGTGTCCTGCGGAAACGCGAGCACGCGCCCGAGGCTCGCCAGGCGCCCGAGCTGCGCCGCGTCCAGCTTGCCGAAGAAGCGCCCGCGCCCGAGGAGCGAGCGCTCGGCATCCTGCAGCGCGCGCACCTCCGAGCCGGTCCCGGGCAGCATCGTGCCTGCTACTTGGCCTTCCAGCCCATCATCTCGCGGAACTTGGCGAGCTCGTCTTCCTTCATGAACACGGTGTGCTCCGGCCCCGGATAGCCGCGGGCGCGCACGTCGTCACGATAGTCGGTCAGCCCCTTCTCGAGGATCGGAACCAGGTCGACATAGATCTTCGAATGGCGCGGCACGTGCTTCTCGTAGAGGTGGAACAGGTCCGAGCCGATGATGTGCACGCCGTGCGCCCGGTTGCCCGCGCCCAGGCTGATCACCGGGACCGGGAGGGTCTCGGCAAGGTACTCGCACACCTCCGACGTGGTGACCTCGCACATGATCGAAAAGCAGCCCGCGTCGACCATCGCCAGGGCGTCGTCGATCAGCTCCTTCGCGCGCTCGGCGGTCTTGCCTTGGGCTACGAACCCGCCGAGCTGCGGCATGCGCATCGGCGTGATGCCGATGTGGCCTTGCACCGGTATTCCCGCCTTCACGATCGCCTCGATGTACTTGGCGTGGTGCTGGTTACCCTCGCACTTCATGACTTCGGCGCCACCCTGGGACACGTACTTCGCGGCGTTATCGACCGCCTGTTGCGCCGACAGGTGAAAGCTCATGTACGGCATGTCGACCATGCGCAATCCATACTGCGAGCCGCGTTTTACCGCCTGCGCCATGAACATCACCTCCTCGAACGACACCGAGGTGGTGGTCTCGTGGCCGAAGAGCACCATGCCGCCGGTATCCGACACGCACAGGATGTCGATGCCGACGCGATCGGCGATGATCGCGGTCTCATAGTCGTAGACGGCGAGCTGCACGATCGGCTCGCCC
>JANNKG010000148.1:0-2786 GCA_031396185.1 Burkholderiales bacterium
CGCGTTCACGGAGAACAACGCGTTCTTTGGCGGCCTGGACCGGCTGTTCCTCAAGGGGACTTTCGATTCCACCAAGGGCGAGTTCGCGATGGCGGCGACGTTCTCGAAGAACACGCCCATCCAGGAGTTGCTGTTCGTCGCCTTCCAGGCGACCTTCGCGGCGATCACCTGCTGCCTGATCCTCGGCGCCTTTGCCGAGCGCGTGAAGTTCGCGGCGGTGCTGGTGTTCGTGGTGCTCTGGTTCACCTTCGCCTACCTGACGATCGCGCACATGGTGTGGTTCTGGATGGGACCGGACGCGTATACCGCGGCCGGAGTCGTCGAGGCGACCAATGCCAAGGCAGGCTTCATCTGGCAGATGGGCGCTCTCGACTTTGCGGGTGGCACGGTGGTGCACATCAACGCCGGCATCGCGGGGCTGGTGGGCGCCTACCTGGTGGGCAAGCGCATCGGCTGGGGCCGTGAGGCGATGACGCCGCACAACCTGCCGATGACCATGATCGGCGCCTCGCTGCTGTGGTTCGGCTGGTTCGGCTTCAACGCCGGTTCCGCGCTCGAGGCGAACAACTCGGCCGTGCTTGCGTTCATGAACACATTCCTCGCAACCGCATGCGCCGTGTTGTCGTGGTCGTTCTTCGAGTGGATCTTCAAGGGCAAGCCCTCGATGCTGGGTGCCGCTTCGGGCGCTGTCGCGGGCCTGGTGGCGATCACTCCCGCCGCGGGCAACGTCGGCATTCCGGGCGCGTTCTTCATCGGCTCGATCGCGGGTGTCGTCTGCCTGTGGGGAGTCTCGGGTCTCAAGAAACTGCTGAAGGCTGACGACTCGCTCGACGTGTTCGGTGTCCACGCGGTGGGTGGCATCGTGGGCGCGTTGCTCACGGGCGTCTTCTGCTCGCCCGATCTCGGTGGCCCCGGCTACGTGAGCGACTGGGTCACGGGCGCGGTCACCAAGGCGGCGGACTATTCGATCGTGTCGCAGGTCATCATCCAGGCCAAGGCGGTGGGCATCACCCTCGTCTGGTCCGGCGTTGTTGCGTTCATCGCCTTCAAGATCGCCGACATCCTCGTCGGGCTGCGCGTGCCGGAAGAGGAAGAGCGCGAGGGCCTGGACATCACGGCCCATGGGGAGACCGCTTACAACTGACCGATTTATCGCAATAAAAGGAAACGGGCGAGCGATCGCCCGTTTTCCTTTGGTAAACCGAAATCGCCTTTATCCGTTGAGGCGGGGTCTTCCCGGAACCAACAACCGCGGCTGGGCTCCAACCCCAAGCTGTATAATTTTCAAATGCTTACGTCCGGAACACCCCCCATTGCCTAAGCGCATCGGCGAGATCCTCATCGAGCGGGGCAAGCTCGACCCCACGAACCTCGAGCGCGCCCTGAAGCTGCAGGAGGGCGAGTCGCGCGAGAAGATCGGGGTGATCCTGCTGCGCATGGGAATGGTGTCTGGCCGCGACCTCGCCGATGCGCTCGCGGAGCAGCTCGACCTGCCCCTCGCTCATGCGCACGATTATCCCGAGCTGCCGCTCATGGAAGAGCGCCTGTCGCCCAAGTTCCTGCGCGATGCCCAGGTGGTGCCGTTGCGCGAGGACGACGAGGAGCTGGCGCTCGCCATCGCCGACCCCACCGACTCATACGTGCTCTCCGCCGTGCAAATGGCGTCCGGCAAGCGCGTGCGCCCCTACATCGCCGCGCCCAACGAGATCGAGGCCGCGCTCGAACGTTTGTACGGTGGTGGACGCTCGTCGATGGGCCAGATCGTGGACAACATTTCCACGCGCGACGAGGAGCAGGACTTCGGCGATATCGCGCACCTCAAGGACCTCGCCTCCGAAGCGCCCGTCATTCGCCTGGTGAACCTGTTGCTCACCAAGGCGCTGGAGTCGCGCGCCTCCGACATCCACATCGAGCCGTTCGAGAACCGCCTGATCGTGCGCTACCGAATCGACGGCGTGCTGCACGAGACCGAATCGCCGCCGCGGCGCCTGTCGGCTGCGGTGATCTCGCGGGTGAAGATCATGGCGTCGCTGGACATCGCCGAGCGCCGCTTGCCCCAGGACGGGCGCATCAAGCTTCGTATCCAGGGCAAGGAGATCGACCTGCGGGTGTCCACCATTCCCACGATGCACGGGGAAAGCGTGGTGATGCGGATCCTCGACAAGGGCGGCGTGCCGCTCAACTTCGAGTCCCTCGGCTTCGAGGGCGCATCGCTGGAGCGCTTCATCGAGGCGCTCGACGAGGTGCACGGCATCCTCCTGGTCACCGGGCCCACCGGTAGCGGCAAGACGACCACCCTCTATACAGCGCTCGACCGCCTCAACAAGCCCGAGGTGAAAATAGTGACCGTCGAGGATCCGGTCGAATACCAGATGCCGGGCATCAACCAGATCCAGGTGAAGCCGCAGATCGAGCTCACCTTCGCCAACGCGCTGCGCTCGATCGTGCGCCAGGACCCCGACATCATCATGGTGGGCGAGATCCGCGACGTCGAGACGGTGAGAATCGCGATGCAGTCGGCGCTCACCGGCCACATGGTGCTGTCGACGGTGCACACCAACGATGCGCCCTCGACCGTGAGCCGGCTCCTCGACATGGGCGCCGAGGATTACCTGCTCACCTCGACCATCAACGGCATCCTCGCGCAGCGCCTGGTGCGCACCCTCTGCCCCAAGTGCCGCGAGCCGCATCCCGCGCTCCCGGAGGTGGTCGAGCAGATGGGCCTGCGTCGCTACGTGCCCACCGGCGAAATCACGCTCTACAAGCCGGTGGGCTGCGCCGAGTGC
>JANNKG010000155.1:0-9722 GCA_031396185.1 Burkholderiales bacterium
ACGTGGCCTACCACCTCACCAAGTTCAACCGCGGCTACAAGAGCGTGGTGAACGTGCAGGGCGCGGACCACCACTCGACCGTGACCCGCGTTCGCGCGGGATTGCAGGCGCTCGAGTCCGGAATCCCCGCGGGTTATCCCGATTACGTGTTGCACCAGATGGTGACGGTGATGAAGGGCGGCGAGGAGGTGAAGATCTCCAAGCGCGCCGGCTCCTACGTGACGGTGCGCGACCTGATCGACGAAGTCGGGCGCGACGGGGTTCGCTATTTCTTCCTGATGCGCCGCGTCGATTCCCATCTGGTGTTCGACATCGACCTGGCCAAGAGCAACACCGACGACAACCCGGTGTATTACGTGCAGTACGCCCACGCGCGCGTCTGCAGCGTGCTGCGTGAATGGGGCGGGGATCCGGCGACACTTGCCAAGGCGGACCTCGCGCGCCTCACCTCGCCGTACGAATCGGTTCTCGCGCAGCAGCTCGCGGAGTTCCCGGCGCTCCTCGCGCGCGCCGCGGGAGAATTTGCACCCCACCTGCTCACGTATTACCTGCACGACGACGTGGCGGCGCGCCTGCATACCTACTACAATGCCGAGCGATTCCTCGTCGAGGATGAGACGTTGAAGCTCGCCCGCCTTGCACTCGTCGCCGCCACGCGACAAGTCCTCGCCAACGGCCTCGCCGTCCTAGGCGTAAGCGCTCCCGAAAGAATGTGATGCCGAAGGATTACAAGGACTCCCCGGGCCCCCGCGCCGAGAGCCGACTCAATCATCCGCTGCTGCTGGGAATGATCATCGGCCTGCTTCTCGGCATCGTGATTTCGCTCGCGGTGGCGCTCTGGCTCAACCGGCTTTCGAATCCGTTCATCGACAAGGGCCGCGCGGTGGAGCCGGTAGCGAAAATCGCGCCCGCACAGCCGCAGCCTCCCGCCGCTGCCGCAAAGGCGGCTGAACAGGCCGCCAAGGGCGCGGCGCCCACTCCCGAGAAACCTGCCAAGGGCTCCGAGCGCCCCCGCTTCGAGTTCTACCAGATCCTTCCCGGCGACAAGGAGGTCAGCGAGAAGGAAGTGAAGGCAGCGCCGAAAACGGCGGCGGCCAAGCCGGGCTCCTCGCCCGCGTCGCCCAAGCCGCATTCGGGCGAAATCTACTGGCTGCAGGCCGGCGCCTTCTCGGAAGAGCGCGAGGCTGACAACCTGAAGGCGAAGATTGCGTTAACAGGACTGGAGGCGACCGTTCGCCCGGTGAACATCCCGGAGAAGGGCACCCTCTTCCGCGTTCGCCTGGGCCCCTACCAGAGCCTGGACGACGCGAACCGCATCAAGACCACCTTGTCCCAGAACGGCGTCGGCGCGGCCATCATCCGCACCACCGACGAAACCCGCAAACCGTAGAAGGAACCCACATGTCACTGCGTAACGCCCTGGCCCTCGCGGCCACCACCCTCGCCCTCGTCGCCTTCCCGGCCATCGCGCAGCAAAGCGCGTATGCGACGCTCAACCCGGCCCAGCCCACCGAGGGCGGCGGCAAGATCGAGGTCATCGAATTCTTCTGGTACGGATGCCCGCACTGCTACAGCCTAGAGCCCGCGGTGGCCAGCTGGCTGAAGAATGCCCCCAAGGATGTCGTGTTCAAGCGCGTTCCCGCGGTCCCGAACGACGCCTGGGGCGAGAGCGCCAAGGTGTTCTACACCCTGGAAGCGATGGGCCAGCTCGACAAGTATCACTTGAAAGTGTTCGACGCGATGCACCAGGGGGAGAAGCTCAACCTCGCGAACAAGAAGATCCGCGAGGAATGGCTGGCGAAGAACGGCATCGACGTGGCGAAATACAACGAGATGGAAAAGTCGTTCTCGGTGGCTACCAAGATGCAGCGTGCGAAGCAGCTGACCGCTTCCTACAAGGTCGACAGCGTGCCGCGGCTGGTGGTGAACGGGAAGTACTACACCTCCGCCGAGCAGGCGGGCGGTGCGCAGAACATGTTCCCGATCGTCGACCAGCTGATCGGCATGACGCGCAAAGAAAAGTCGTGATTTGAAGGTCTTCCTCACCGGCGCCTCGAGCGGCATCGGTGAGGCGCTTGCCCGCCACTACGCGCTCCAGGGCGCGACGCTGGGCCTGGTCGCGCGGCGTGGAGACCTCCTCGAGGCGCTGAAGAGCACGTTGGCCACACCGTGCCAGACCTTCGCGTGCGACGTGCGCGACGCCGGCGCGATGAACGACGCGGCCGCGCAGTTCATGGCGCTCCACGGCACACCCGACATCGTGATCGCCAATGCGGGTGTTTCCATCGGCAACCTCACCGAGTTCGCCGAGGATCTCGAAGTGTTCCGCGAAATCCTCGAGATCAACGTGCTCGGGCTTGCCACCACCTTCCACCCGTTCCTCGCGCCGATGCGCGCACGCGCCCGGGGCTCGCTGGTCGGCATCGCTTCGGTTGCGGGGTTGCGGGGGCTGCCGGGTGCGACCGCCTACAGCGCGTCGAAGGCCGCCGCGATCCGCTACCTCGAGGGCCTGCGCGTCGAGCTGCGTGGGAGCGGCGTGCGCGTGACCACGATTTGCCCGGGCTACATCGAGACCGCGATGACCGGCCGGAACAGGTACCGCATGCCGTTCATCATCCCCGCCGAGGAAGCGGCTCGCCGGTTCGCCCGTGTGATTGCAGCGGGCAAGAGCTACGCGATCATTCCCTGGCAGATGGCGATCGCAGGACGCATCCTCGGCGTGCTGCCCAATTGGGTCTACGACCGGCTCGCGATGAAGGCGGGGCGCAAGGCGCGCCGCGGCGCCTAGCAGCCGCGCTCGGGATGCGGGTGGATGTTGTCCACCCAGAAGACTTCCTCGGGCTTCTCGGCCATCGGGATGTCGAGGTTCACCACCACCGGCTCCTGGCCGCTTCGCAGCAGCACGCATTCGAGCGGCTCGTGGGCACTCGCGTTCATCTCCTGGTGCGGCACGAAGGGCGGTACCCAGATGAAGTCGCCGGGTCCCGCTTCGGCGGTGAACTCGAGCGTGTCGCCCCAGCGCATGCGCGCTTTGCCTTTCACTACGTAGATCACGCTCTCCACCGGGCCGTGATGGTGAGCGCCGGTCTTCGCGTTCGGGTGGATCTTCACCGTCCCCGCCCAGATCTTTTCGGCGCCCGCGCGCGCGAAGTTGATCGCCGCGGCCCGCGACATGCCCTGCGTCTGGGGCACGTTGGCGTCGAGCTGGTCGCCCTTCACCACCCGCACCCCGCGCAACTTCCATAATTCCCCGCGAAGGATCGCTCCCGGTTCCGGACTCTCGCTCATAGTTGCTCCGTCACGCTCTGGGTCGGCCGCCACACCAGCAATCGCCGTTCCGCCACGCCCACGAGGAGGTCGAGCACCAGCGCGAACGCCGTGAGCACGAGGATCCCCGCGAACACCGTGTTGATGTCGAAGGCGCCCTCGGCCTGTTGGATGAGGTAGCCCACGCCGCGCGCCGATCCGAGGTACTCGCCCACCACCGCGCCCACGAACGCCATGCCCACCGCGGTATGCAGGCTGGAGAAGACCCACGAGGTGGCCGAGGGCAGATAGACGTAGCGCAGCAGCTGGCGCCGGTTGGCGCCCAGCATCACCGCATTGTTGAGCACGACGGGACTCACCTCTTTCACGCCCTGGTAGACGTTGAAGAACACGATGAAGAACACCAGCGTCACGCCGAGTGCCACCTTCGACCAGATGCCGAGGCCGAACCACACCATGAAGATGGGTGCCAGCACCACGCGCGGCATCGCGTTCATCGCGGTGATGTACGGGTCGAAGAGCGCCGAGGCGCCCGGGGAGAGCCCCAGCCACAATCCCACCACCAGCCCCAGCACCGAGCCGATCACGAAGGCGAGCGCGGTCTCCTGCAACGTGACCCACAGGTGCTGGTAGATCGCGCCCTCGGAGAACCACACCCAGATCACCTTGAACATCTTCACCGGCTCGCCGAAAAAGAAGGCCGCTCGGTGCGGGTTGTCCCATACCACCGGCGGCAGGATGTCGGGACTCGCCAGCACCTGCCACAGCGCGAAGATCGCGAAGAGGAGGAGTGCCTGCCAGAAGCGCAAATAGCGCATCAGCCGGCGATCCGGTTCCTGGTCTGCGCGTAGCCCTTCAGCACTTCTTCCTTCATCGAATGCCAAATGCGATCGTGCAGCTCGATGAAGCGCGGGGCGTGGCGCACTTCGGACACGTCGCGCGGGCGCGGCAGGTCCACGGTGAACTCCCCGATCGGATGCGTGGCGGGGCCCGCGGAGAGCACCACGACGCGGTCGGAGAGCGAGATCGCCTCCTCGAGGTCGTGGGTGATGAAGATCACGCTCTTGCGGTTGGCGCTCCACAGCTCGAGCAGCTCGTTCTCCATCATCTGGCGCGTCTGGATGTCGAGCGCCGAGAACGGCTCGTCCATCAACATGATCTGCGGATCGAGGACCAGCATCTGCGCGAGCGCAGTGCGCTTGCGCATGCCTCCCGAGAGCTCGTGAGGATAGCGGTCGCCGAAACCCGCGAGACCGACGCGCTCGAGCCAGTCTTCCCCGCGCCGGCGGGCCTCGTCCTTGGCAACCCCGCGAAATTCCAGCCCCGCGGTCACATTGGCGAGCGCGTTGCGCCAGGGCATGAGCGCTTCCGCCTGGAACATGTAGCCCGCCTTGCGGTTGATGCCCGCGAGCGGCTCGCCGAAGACCCGCACCGTGCCTGAGGTGGGTCGCAGCAACCCTGCGGCTACGTTGAGCAGCGTGGACTTGCCGCAACCCGTCGGACCCACTACCGAGACGAATTCGCCCTCTGCAATCGAGAGCGTCGCGTCCTTGACCGCGGTGTACGAGCCCGCCCCCCCGCGCCCGGCGAAGGTGCAGGTGATGTGGTCGAACTCGACGGCGGCGGTGATGCCCTTCCCCCGCCTCAGTTGGGGCTCAGCTTCAGCGACCGGGCCACAACGCCCATCGCCTCGTATTCAGCATCGATGGCCCTGCGCAGCGCAGCACCCTTCTTGATCGACACCTGCTCCCCCGCGTCCTCGAGGAACTTGCGCGCGCCGGGCGAATTGGCGGCGCGCTCGAAAACGCTCTCCAGCTTGGCGATGCGCTCGGCCGACGTGCCCTTGGGAGCGATCAACGCGCGCCAGAGGATCGTCTCCTCGTTGGGGATGCCCAGGTCGCGAAGGGACCAGGCGTTCGGCAGCGCGGAAATGCGATCGGCGGAGGTGACGACGAGGCATTTGGTCTTGCCGCTTCGCTCGTGCTCGCGAATCGGCGGGATCGAGCCCACGTAAACATCGATGTGCTTGCCGAGGAACGCGGTCAGCGTGTCGCCGGCGCCCTTGAACGGGATGTCGCGCGCGGAGCCCTGCACGGCTCGCAAAATGCGGGCGGTGCCGAGGTGGCCCGGGCCACCGGCGCCATCGTGGCCGTACGTGTACTTGTCCGGGTTCCTCTTGATCTCGGCGATCAAGGCGCCGCCATCGTTCGCCGGGAACTCGGGATGGACGCACATCACGTAGGGCGCGCTCGACATTTGCACGATCGGCACGTAGTCGGTCAGCGCGTAGGGCACCTTCGTCGTGTTGGGAGCGACCGTGATCGGCCCCAGCCAGACCCCGGCGACCGTCTGGCCGTCCGGGGCGGAGCGCACCAGCTGCGCGACGCCGATCGTTCCGCCCGCGCCGGCGACGTTGGTGACGATGATCGTCTCGTTCAGCAGCGGCTCGGCTTCCCTCGCGAGGACGCGGAAGAAGCCGTCCGTGCCGCCGCCGGGAGGCGTGGGAATGATCACCTTGAGGATGTCCGCGCCGTGGGCCGCGAACGACGCCGCGGCAAGGACAACGCCCGACCACAGCCGCCACGATTGCCGGCCATTCTTCATGTTCTCTCCTTCTCGAAATGAAATAGCCGCGCAGGGGTCTCGGCCATCACGACTCTTCGCGTCGGCGCGTCGGGAATCCACGACTCGATCCATCCCACGCATTGCGCATAGGTGATCTTGCCCTCGAAGCCGACGAATGGCCAGTCGGTCGCCCAGACGAGCTGTTTCGGGCCGGCCGCATCGAGGAGCGCATCGACGTAGACCTGGGGATCGGCGCCGCCCTGGCGATACGGCGCCGAGAGCTTCACGAACGTGTCGCCGCCGCGCACGCCGCGAAGCACTTCCTGGAACCCCGGGCAGGCCACGCCGCGCGCCGGGTCGGGGGCGCCGAAGTGGTCCACGACCACCTTCACGCCCTGATCGCGGATGCGCGGCAACACGGCAGCGAGCTTGGGTCCCTCGAGGTAGATCTCCACTTGCCAATCGAGCTTGCGCAGGCGCTCGAACAAACGGCGATAGGCGGGCGATTCGACGTCCGCGAGCGTCTCGCGGCGAATCCAGTTGAGCCGGATGCCGACGACCCCGCGGCGGTCCATCCCCGCGAGATCTTCCTCGGCAATGTCGGGCGCGACGATGGCCGTGCCGCGCAACCGCCCTTGGGCCGCGTCGAGTGCCGATAGCAGCAGTGAATTGTCGGTGCCGTAAAAACTCGGCGCCGTCAGCACTCCGTGGGAGATTGCGTGGGCATCCAGCACGCCCAGGAATTCCTCGACCGTCACGTCGCGCTTGGGTCCCGAATGCCGGTCGGGCGCGAGCGGCAGGTCGCGCCGCATCACGTGCGCGTGGCAGTCGACGGCGACCACCGCGTCAGACGACAACGGCCTGTCCGCTCTCGCCGTACTTGGCCTTGAGCTGCGAAGCCGTGAGGAAGCGCTGCTCGAGCGCCTCGACGTCGGCAATGCCCATGATCTCGTGCAACTCCTCGAAGGACACCAGCGCTTCGGGCTTGTCGACGACCTTGCCCGTGTCGAGCGACTCCTTCAGGTGCGCGAGGCCGCGCTGCATGCCGCGCAGCGCGCACGCGGTGAGCATGCGCGGGTAAATCACGGCGGCGACACCCAGGTCCTGCAGCTGTTTGGCCGAAAGGAGCGGCGTCGTGGAGCGCTGGCGGATGCCGAAGCCCATGTTCACCGACATCGGCTTCGACACGTTCTTCGCGATCGTCGCGATGTCCTCGACGGAGGTCGCGGCATCGGCGAAGAGGAGGTCGGCGCCGGCTTCCGCGTAGAGGTTCAAGCGCCGGATCGCCTCCTTCACGCCGTGAGTGGCAAGGACGTCGGTGCGCGATTTGAGGACGAAATCGGGATCGATGCGCGCTTCCGCCGCCGCGTGAATCTTCTGCACCATCTCCTCGGCCGAGATCACCTCCTTGCCCTTCATGTGCCCGCAGCGCTTCGGCCACACCTGGTCCTCGAGCATCAATCCGCCCACGCCCGCGCGCTCGAAGGCGCGCACCGTATGCCACACGTTGATCGCGTTGCCGTAGCCGGTGTCGGCGTCCGCGAGCAACGCCATCCCGGTGCACGCGACCAGCGCCCTCGCGCCGGCAACGTTCTCCTCGAGGCCCATGATCCCCACGTCGGGCTGCCCCATGCGGCTCTCGGCGATTCCCGATCCGGTGATGAACGCCAACGGATAGCCCGCCTGCTCGACCAGCCGCGTGCTGAACCCGTCGAAGACCCCCGGCATCACCGCGATCTCGGGGGCGTTGATCATCTTCCGCAGGCGCTTGCCGGGGCTTTCCATGGGAGCTCCTCTCAGGGTGATCGGATCCCCGATGACTCGGGGATGACGACGCTATCGGCCGTCCTGCGCGTCGTCACTTGTACTTGGCGTTCGCCTTCTTCACGTACGAATTGTCGAAGGTGCTCTGCAGGTCGATCTTGCCTGCGGCGATGACTGACGGCTCGAACTTCTGCAGCACTTTGTAGACGTTCTCGGCGGCCTTCATCGACAGCTCGCCGTTCTCCGAATAGCCGATCATGTTCTTCAGCAGTCCCTCCTTGTAGAGCGTGGGATTGCCGGCCTTGTATTCGGCGGGCATGAGGTCGACGATCTCCTGCGGCGTGGACTTGGCAATCCACTTGTTGGCGCGCACCATCGCGTTGACGACCGCCTGCACCGTGTTCGGGTTCTTCTTGATGTACTCCTCGGTGATGTAGATCACGCTCGCGTGGTAGGCGCCGCCGTAGATCTCGTTCATCCCTTTCTCGGTGCGGCTGTCGGCGACCGCGACGAACTTGCCGGTGGACTCGAGCTGGGTGATCACCGGGTCGAGGTTGGAAATCGCGTCGATCTCGCCTTTTTCCATCGCGGCGAATGCGCCGCTACCCGTGCCCACGCCGACGATGGAAACGTCGGTCGGCTTCAAACCGTCCTTGGCCAGGAGATTGTTCACGAACATGTTGGTGGAAGAACCGGGCGCGCTCACGCCGATCTTGAGCCCCTTCAGGTCCTTGCCGCCCTTGTACTTCGCCGCCTTGTCCTTCGGCAGCAGCAGCACGATCGAGCTGTACTTGGCCTGCAGCACGACCGCCTTGATGGGCTGCTTCTTCGCGGCCATGTTGATGGTGTGCTCGTAGGCTCCGGAAACCATGTCGGCGCTGCCCCCCGACCAGGGCCTGGAGCGCGCGCGCGCCGCCCGCGAAGTCGGGGATCTCGACCTCGAGGCCCTCTTCCTTGAAGTAGCCCTTGCGCTCGGCCACGGTGAGCGGCAGGTAGTAGAACAGGCTCTTGCCGCCCACCGCGATGGTGATCTTCTTCTTCTCGGGGGCCTGCGCACCGGCGCCCGCCGCGATGGCGACGCCGGCCACGAGTGCCGCGAGCGCCCGGATGATTCGCTTCATGGGTATCTCCTTCGTTTCCGTTCGAATGATGACTCTCAAAACCGCCAACCCAGCTTGGCGGAAAGCGATACGTTGTCGCCCATTTTCTCGGCCTCGAAGGCGAGGTTCACCGCCAGGAGGTTCACGTTGAGGCCGCCGAACACGCGCGCCTGGTTGAGCGTCTCGCGGGCGAGGCCGGTGCCGTTGGCCGAGCTCTGCACACGCACCGTGCCGGCTCCCACGTAGGGCGTCAGCGCCGTGAAGCGCTTGGAGGCGATGAGGTCCACCGCTGCGGTGCTCACCTCCAGCTCGCCCAAACCGCTCGCGCGGGTTCCGGACACGCGCACGCCGATGGCCGGCATGGTCAGGCCGTCGTCCACGATCGCATATCGAAGCTCCGCGCCGTAGAGCCGCGCGCTGATGTCGGGGGCACCGGCCGCGAACGCGCCGATGTCGAACCCGGCGAACAGGCCCTTATGGACGTGGACCTTGGGAATCAACAGGCGCGATTGGCCGCCGGCGCCGGCGCGCGCGAAGAGCGCGGAATTTTCCATCTGCGTTTGGGTGACCTCGACGCCGACGTCGAATCCCAGCGGCCCGAGGGCGGTGGCGGGCGTGACACCCTTGTAGGCGAACGCCGCACCCAGGTCGCGGGAGATCGCGCGGAACTCGCCCTGGGCGAGGTCGCCGATATTGGGGAAGTCCGCAGCGTGGCACGGCAGGATGGCGGCGACAGCGAGGGGCAGCAAGCGGGCGATGGGGTTCATCTCAGGTCCTCGCGGGAGGTTCGTGCAGCTCGAGCGTCTGGCCCGCCTTCATCACCTGCCCGGGCGTATCGTGGCCCACCACCACCGGAATGCGGCGCGCAACGGCGAGCAGCTTGGCCAAGTCGATGCGCGTGTCGTATCCCATGTCCTCGAGCATATTCACCATGTCTTCGGTACAGATGTTCCCGGTGGCACCCGGCGCGAAAGGACACCCGCCCAGCCCCGCGACCGAGCCGTCGAACGAGCGCACGCCCGCCTC
>JANNKG010000176.1:0-4414 GCA_031396185.1 Burkholderiales bacterium
GACGTGTTGTGGCCCCAGACATAGTCGTTGGTGAGCAGCACCCAGTTCTTGCCGCTCACCTTGAGCGCGTTCTTGACGATCGCGTGGGCGAAGTTGGTGCCGTTGCCGTCCCACACGAATTTGACGCGGTGACAGTCCTTGCCGGCCTCGGTGGGGGAGCTCGAGTTGGTATTGAGGTAAACGCAGCCGTATTTCTGGGCAACCTGCGAGATCGCGTTGGCCACGCCCGAGTGCAGCGCACCGATCAGGAAGGCGGCTTCGTTGCGCGTGATCATGCGCTCGGCCACGCGCGAGCCGGTGGCGGGCGTGGTCTCGGTGTCCATGTGCAGGGCCTCGATCGTCCGCCCGAGCACGCCGCCCTTCTGGTTGAACTCCTTGATGGCCATCATCGCGCCGAGGCGCTCCTCGCCACCGCTCGCGCCGTACTGGCCGCTCGCGTCCATGGTGAGGCCGATGACCAGCGGCTTCTTCTGCGCGGACTGCGCCCACGCGTGGTTCACGGCCCATGGGCCGAAGAACGAGGTGGCGGAACCGGCCGCGATCGCCTGCATCAGCGAGCGGCGTTGCTTTGAGACGGGCTTGGCGTCGTCTTTCATGGGGTCTCCTCCGTTAGCGTTTCACGATTTGCATCTGGTTCAACTTCTCCTGGGCCTCGATCATCGAGGGAACCATCCGGTCGCCGAGGCCTAAGCCCACGGCCAGCTCGAATGACTGGTGCACGGATTCGCCGAGGAAGCTCGCGATCGGCAGCGACTCGGCGAGGTGGGTGTAGTAGCGCAGGTCCTTGGCGGCGTTCTGGATCGAGAATTTCATGCGGGCGAAATCGCCCGCCACCGCACCGCCCCCCATCATCTGGAAGATGGTGGAATTGGCCGCCCCCTGGGAGACCACCTCGAAGAGCTTGTCGAGCTTCACTCCCGCCTTGGCGGCTACGGCGAACGCTTCCGCGATGCTCGCCACGATGCTCAGCGCCATGAAATTGTTCACCAGCTTGAGCGTATGGCCTGCGCCGGGGGGGCCAACGTGGAAGATATTCTCGCAGTAGGCGGCGAACACCGGCTTCAACCGCGCGAAGGTGGCGTCGTCGGCGCCCACCATCGTGTTGAGCCGGCCCTCCTCGGCCTCCTTCGGGGTGCGCGCGAGCGGCGCGTCGATGAACGTGGCTCCCTTCGCCGCCAGCGACTCGCGGATTTTCGCGGTCGAGCCCGGCTCGGCGGTGGAGGTGTCGATGACGGTGAGGCCCGGGTGTGCCGCCCCGAGAAGCCCCTCGGCGCCAAAGACGTTGTCCTCGACCTGCGGCGAGCCGGTCACGCACAGGATCACGATGTCGCTGCCCCGCGCGAGTTCGGCCGGGGTCTTCGCCTCCCTTGCCCCCGCGGCCACGAGGTCCGCGGTGCGCGAGCGGTCGCGGTGGACCATGAACGTGAGCGGAAAGCCCTTGGCGACGAGGTTCTTCGCCATGCCGTGGCCCATCAGGCCGATGCCGATGAAGCCGATGCGCGGATTGGTCATGCAGTCTCCCTTTGTTGTTTGTGTTCCCACAAGCCGATGACCTCCGCGTAGCGCGCGGCAATGTCGTCCACCGCGCGCGCATCGTCCCATTTCCGGGCGAACCAGTGCTCGGCGGCCGGTGCGAAGATCGACCGCCCGACCGCGAAGCCGCGAATCCACGGACTGCCGGCGGCGGCAGCGAAGCCCTCGCGGAGCTTCTCGGGGCTGGCTTCCATGCCGAGCACCAGTACGCCGCGGCACAGCGGATCGTGGCGCTCGATGGCGCGATCGACGGCCTGCCACGCGGCAGGTTGCGCGTTGGGCGGAAGCTTCCACCAGTCGGGCTTGAGGCCGGCAGCGTAAATCGTCTCGATCGCGCGCGCCGCCGTGGTCGCATCGACCGCGGAACCCGGGGGAGGCACCACCTCGACCAGCATCTCGCGACCGGTTTCGGCGCAAGCGTGGGCGAGGGTGGCGAGGCGTGCGAGCTGCACCGCCTGGAGCTGGGGCGCGTCGTCGGGGTGGAAGTAGACCAGGCATTTGGCCACGTGCTCGGCGGGCCAGGCGCGCAATGCGAGCCCGAGGCCCTCGCCCGCTTCGAACTCCAGCGGAATGGCGTTGGGCTCCTCGACCGGGCGCGCGACCCAGAACCCCCGGGCGGTGAGGCGCGGCAGGATCGCCTCCCCATAGCGGTCGTCGACGATCACGCCGGCACCGGGATGGTTGCGCGCCACCCGCTGGAATGCTTCTGCGACGAGGCCCTTGAACTCGGTCACGCGCGCGGGGCCGGAATCGGCGAGCGCGGCGAAATGGACGCGGTGGTCGAATGCCAGCACGTGCAGGGGTGTGTGAAGCTTGCGGCGGGTGGTGGCGCGATGCACATGCGCGAGGCTGCGGTCTTCACGCAGCCTCGGGGAGGCGGGCCCGTGGTCGAGAAAATGCCGCAGCTCGATCTCGGTGGCCATCGCCGGCGCGCATCCATGGCGCGAGACCACGATCGCGCCGCAGGCGTTGGCGTATTGGCAACAGCGCTCGAGCGGCTCGTCGCGCAGCCAGCCGCGGAGGAAACCGGCCATGAACGCATCGCCCGCGCCGAGGACGTTGAAGACCTCGACGGGAAAGCCAGGGGATCGAATGCCGTCTTCAAGCTTCGAGGCGATGGCACCGGGGAACGCCACGCAGCCGCCGGCGCCGAGCTTCACCACGAGGAGCGCGGGCGTGCGGGAGCGCACCGCACGCAGCGCGGCCATCACGTTGGCGGAACCGCCCGCGATGCGGAACTCCTCTTCGGTCCCGACCACCAGGTCGCACTGGGGAAGGATGCCGGAGATGCGCGAGGTCGCGGCGTCGGAGGCGGCGTATCGCTCCGCGCCTTCGCCATGGCGCGCGAGCCCCCAGAGCACCGGCCGGTAGTCGATGTCGAGGATCACCCGCGAGCCGGCGGCGCGTGCGGCCTGTACCGCGCGCTCACATGCGGCTCGCGTGCTCTCGCGGGACAGGTGCGTTCCGGAGATCAGAACGCCGCGCGCGCGCGCGATGAAGGCAGCGTCGATGTCGGCGGCGGCAAGCGCCATGTCGGCGCAGTTGTCGCGGTAGAAGACGTGCGGGAAATCGTCGCGATCGCGGATGGCGAGGAACACCAGGGCGGTGAGGCGCTCGGGATCGGTCGCCAGCTGGGAGACGTCGACCCCCTCGCGCTCGAAGGCGGCGCGCACGAAGCGCCCGTTCTGCTCGTCGCCCACGCGCGAGATCATCGCAACCGCGAGGCCGAGGCGTGCGCAGCCCACGGCGGTGTTCGCGGGGGACCCTCCCAGGTAGCGTGCGAAGGTGGAAACGTCCTCCAGCGGGCAACCGAGCTGCTCGCCATACAGGTCCACCGCGGCGCGGCCGATGCAGGCCAGGTCGAAGGTGTGCGGGGTGATCATGCCTTGCGTCGCTTCGGGACGGCTCGCGCCAGCTCGTGCCCGACGCTCACCACTAGGGCCTGTGCCAGGCAGATGGGCTCGACCAGGGAGCGGAACGGACGGTCACTCGCATCTCCCAGGTCGAAGGCGACGGTGGCGCTGCGCGCAAGCGGGCTTACCGCGCTGTCGGTGATCACCACCACTGCGACTCCCCGGCCGTACGCTTCGGCGGCGAGCTCGATCACGTCGGGTGAATAGTTGCGAAAGCTCACCGCCAGCAGCACGTCCCCGGTGCGCACCGCGCGCGCCTGCTCGCGCACCATGCCGCCCACGCCATCGAGCAGCGACACCGGCAGCTCGAGCTGGCCCAGCGCGTAGGCCAGGTAGCAGGCGACGGGGAATGCGCGGCGCTGCGCAAGGACATGGATCTGCCGTGCGCCGGCCAGCAACGCCACCGCTCGGTCGAGGAGCCCGGGGGCGATGTGGTCCTCGAGGTGCGAGAGATGGCTGATCGAGTCGGCGACGAAATCGTGCAGCACCGCCTTGGGCCGCGACAGGGCAGGGGCGACCCGGCGCAGCGACGCGATGCGCTCGCGGTAACTGCCGCTCCTCTGCACCAGGCGGTCGCGGAAGATGCGTTGCATGTCGGTGTAGCCGTTGAAGCCGAGCGCCTGGGCGAAGCGCACGATCGCGGAGGGCTGGACTTCCGCCTTGGCGGCGGCGGCGGCGACGGTGTCGAGCGCCACCTCCTGCGGGCGTTCGAGCATGAAGCGCGCAATGCGCTGCAGCTGGCGCGACAGGCCGGCAAAGCGCCGGCCGATCTCGGCCTGCAACTCGTCATAGTCGGCAGCGGGGGCGGTCATTGCAGCCCATTAGAACAAACGTTCTTGCATATTGCAAGTTTGGAACGTATATTGAATCGCGATGAATTCCCGCCCGGCCCGCGTACCCCTCGTTCCACCGGCATTGCTGGTCACGGTGCTCATCCTCGGCACCGCGCCGTGGTGGATCGGGCGGGT
>JANNKG010000211.1:0-11490 GCA_031396185.1 Burkholderiales bacterium
CTCCCTCGGCGGCGCGGGGACTTACCAGGTCGGCCGCGATTCGGACACCAGCGACTACAAGCGGATGGTGATGGAGAAATACCAGGCCCTGGGCCTCACCCCTGACAAGGTGAAGTTCGCAGGCAGCCGGTCGGACGCCCCGGCCATCCTCGCGCAGTGCGACGTGCAGCTCATGACCTCGCGCTGGGAAGGCTTCCCCAACGTCGTGCTCGAGGGCATGGTCCTGGGCGTGCCGGTGGTGAGCACCGAGTATTCCGATATCAAGCACATCCTGCCGCGCGCTTCGCAGATCGTCACCGATCGTTCGCCGGTAAAACTGGCCCGCGCGATCGTGGACGCCCATGCCCATCGCGAAGCGATCGCCGGCGAGCAGAAGCGCTGGGTCCGTGCCCACGCGAGCATCGAGATCGCGGCCCGCGAGCTGGAAAGCGTCTATGCAAAGTACGTACGGGCCGTCCCCCATGCCCAAGCCGCTTGAGGCCGCGATGAGCGCGGAGACCGTGCCCGAGGCGGGGCAGGGCGGGCCCGAGCCGGCAAACGGGCGCCGCCCGCACATCTGCTTCCTCGCGCCCACCACCTGGCCCACTTTCGCCGGGAGCAAGACCATCGAGGTGGTCGGCGGCGCCGAGCTGCAGCAGACCATCATCGCCAAGACGCTCGCCAACCGCGGCTACCAGGTGTCGATGATCTCGATCGACTACGGCCAGCAGGACGGCACGATGGTGGACGGCGTGACGATCCACAACATGCACAAGCCCGACGAGGGCATCCGCGTGGTGCGCTTCTTCCACCCGCGCCTGACTTCGCTGTGGAGCGCGCTCAAGCGCGTCGATGCCGATGTCTATTACCAGCGCACCGCCGCGGTCTATACCGGGTTCCTCGCCGCGTTCTGCAAAGCGAACGGCAAGCGCTCGGTCTACGCCGGCGCCTCCGATGTCGACTTCATCCCGAAGCGCCAGGACATCACCTATACGCGCGACAAGAAGCTGTTCGAGTATGGCCTGCGCCGCGTCGACCGCGTGTTCGTGCAGAACCCGAATCAACTGGCGCTGCTGCGCGCGAACTACGGCCGCGAAGGGTTGCTGATCCCGAATTGCTATTCCGCCCCGGCCGATGCGAAGGCCGACCGCGCCGGCTGCATCCTGTGGGTGGCGACGGTGCGTGAGCAGAAGCGCCCCGAGCTCGCGATCGAGATCGCGCGCCGCCTGCCGCAGTTCCGCTTCGTCATGATCGGCGGCTTCGATAGCGGCCGGCGCGGCGAGGAATACGCGCGCGCGATCCGCGAGGCGGCGGTGAAGGTGCCCAACATCGAATTCAAGGGTTTCGTGCCGTTCGCGGAAGCCGACCGCCACTTCAACGCCGCGCGCGTGTTCCTCAACACCTCCAAGTACGAGGGCTTCCCCAATACGTTCCTGCAGGCGTGGTCGCGCGGCGTGCCCGCGGTCGGCTTCACCGACGTCGGCGCATCGCGCGACGGCCAGCCGGTGTACGACCTCGTCGCCAGCGTGGACCAGGCGGTCGCTCGCCTCGAGCGCCTCATGGGCGACGACCTCGCCTGGCAGCAAGCCTCCCAGAAGGTGCTGGCGCACCATCGCGCGCACCACTCGGTCGAGGCCGTCGTCGGCCAGTACGAGCGCGAATTCACCCATCTCGCGCGGAAGACATGAGCGCGGTGACCGCATCCCTCGAGCGCCGCGCGCTCTCGCTCGGCACCGCCAACGCGGTCGACTACGCGCTGCAGTTCATGCTGCCGATGGTGCTCACGCGCACCCTCGACCCGCACAGCTTCGGCGAGTACCGGCTGCTGTGGCTTGCGGTCTCCACGCTGATGCTGATTACGCCGATGTGCATGGCGCCCAGCCTCTACTACTTCCTGCCGCGCTCGGACCGTCCGACGCAGCGCCTGTACATCAACCAGACGATGCTCTTCCTGCTGTTCGCGGGCGTGGTGTCGGCCTGGGCGCTCTCGGAGTGGAATCCGTTCCTGCCGGGCAAGCTCGAGGCGATCCACGAGGGCCACGGCATCGTGGTGCCTGCGTTCGTGCTCGCCTGGGTGTTCGCCTCGCTCCTCGACATCCTGCCCACCGCCGAGGAGCGCGTCGCCTGGCAGGCGAAGGCGGTGATTTCGCTCTCGGCGATCCGTGCGGTGGCACTTTCCGCGGCGGCGATCATCACCCAGGAGCTGGTGACGGTCCTGTGGACGCTCCTCGCCTTTACCGTCCTCAAGGCCGCGCTGCTGCTGCACTACGTAGCCCGCAACCACGGGCTTGGAAAACCTCTCGCTCGCAAGGACACCTTCACCGCCCAGGTGAAGCAGGCGGCCCCGTTCGCCCTTTCAGGCACGCTGCACGGCGTGCGCACCCAGGGCGACCAGTGGATCGCGGCGGCGCTCTTCACCGTGCCGCAGTTCGCGTCGTTCTCGGTCGCGACCGTGCTGGCGCCGCTGGTCCAGATCTTCCGGCAGTCGGTCAACCACGTATTCCTGCCGAGCATGAGCCGGCTGCAGTCCACCGGCGATTTCGCCGGGATGCTCGCGCTCAACAGCCGCGCCAACTGCATGGTCGCGCTGCTGGTGTATCCGCTGCTGGCGTTCGCCTTCGTCTTCGCCGAGCCGATCATCACCCTCATTTACACCAGCACCTACCTCGATGCGGTCCCGGTTCTGCGCCTCTATAGCCTCGGCCTGATTGCCTTCGTGGTGGAGCTGGTGAGCACGCTCTTCGTGCTTCGCCAGGGCGCGTTCGCGGCGAAGGCCAATGCCATCGTGCTGCTGATCGCGCTCCCGCTGTCGATCTTCGGGGCGATGCACTACGGCCTGATCGGTGCGGCCATGGGAAGTGTCGCGGCGATCTACGCCGAGCGGCTCTTGTCGCTGCAGCGGATCGCGATGCTGACCGACACGCCGATCCGGAAGCTGCAGGACTGGAAGGCGCTGGGCGCGCTCCTGGCGGCCGCGATGCTGGCGGCCGGGCTCGCCGGGCTGGTGCTGCACTGGTCCGAATGGACTAGTTTGCCGACCCTGCTGGCGGGCGGCCTGATCATGGCGATTGCCTATCCTCCAACCTTGTACCTGACGGGGCGGTGGGGAGACCTCATCACCTTCATCGATTCGATCCGCAACAAGGCCGCGCGCGCCTGATGCGCCGGAGATAGCCCATGGATAACATCAAGGCGCAGTACCCCCAGATCGCCCCGGGCGAGCGCACCTGGCTCGTGACCGGCGTGGCCGGCTTCATCGGCTCGAACCTGCTCGAAGCCCTCCTCAAGCTCGACCAGCGCGTCGTGGGCCTGGACAATTTCGCCACCGGATTCCAGCACAACCTCGACCAGGTGCGCCAAGCCGTAGGCAGCGAAGCCTGGGCGCGCTTCAAGTTCATCGAGGGCGACATCCGCTCGCTCGACTCCTGCCGCGCGGCGTGTGCCGAGGCGGACGTGGTCTTGCACGAGGCGGCGCTGGGCAGTGTGCCGCGCTCGATCGACGACCCGATCACGAGCCACGAGGTCAACGTGACTGGCTTCCTCAACATGCTGGTCGCCTCCCGCGACGCGGGGGTGAAGCGCTTCGTCTACGCCGCCTCGAGCGCCGCGTACGGGGATTGGCCGGGGCTGCCGAAGGTCGAGGAGCAGATCGGCCGTCCGCTGTCGCCCTATGGCGCGGGCAAGTACATGAACGAGCTCTATGCTGACGTGTTCGGGCGCTGCTACGGCCTCGAGACCATCGGCCTGCGGTACTTCAACGTGTTCGGCCCGCGGCAGGATCCGGACGGCGCCTACGCGGCGGTGATCCCGAAGTGGGTCGCGGCGATGCTGCGCGGCGAGCCGGTCGACATCAACGGAGACGGGGAGACCGCGCGCGACTTCTGCTATATCGAGAACGTGGTGCAGGCGAACCTGCTGTCGGGCACGACTTCGAATCCGGAAGCGGTGAACCAGGTCTACAACGTGGCCGTGGGGGGATCGACCACGCTCAACGAACTGCACGCGGCGCTCCGCAAGGAGCTTTCGCGCCACCAGCCGGACTTGACGCCCGTGGCGCCGGTGTACCGTGAATTCCGCCCCGGCGACGTGCGCTTTTCCCGCGCCGACATCTCGAAGATCGAGAAGCACCTTGGCTACAAGGCCACCCATGGCGTGGATACCGGCATCGAACAGGCCATCGACTGGTACGTGGCGAGCCTTGCACCGCGCCGCACCGAAGCCTTCGCCGACGCAGCGGATTAAACAACCTGCCGGGCAGCAGCGCGGCTACGGCTACCCAAAGACGGGGAACGCCGTCCACGAACAATTCACGTCGTCTTTAATCGGCGGCAATCGGCGTGGCATCGGCGTGGCATCGGCGGTAATCGGCGTTCCCTGCCCTTTCTTCCCGCCAGCCACCCGCCTTCTGGTCAGCGAACGATGCGGTCGCGGCGAAGCGCGTCGCGGTCGCGCAGCAGGTAATAGCGCGAGGCGCACGCGGAGGACACCTCGACCGCGTCGTCGTTGTGGAAAGACGCGCGCGAGTTCATGTCTGCCACGCGGCGGTTGTGGGTGCCTGCGCGGCGATTGTGCTCGTCCGAGCGGGCGTTGTAGGCGGCAACGGCGGCGGCATTGAAGGAATCGAGATTGCGCATCTCGTCGGCGAGCCGCTCGGAGGAGCGCGCGATCGCATCGGTCTCGCGATCGAGCGCCTGCCGCTCGCGCTCGAGCTGGTCCAGCTGGTCGCGCATCGAGGCGTTCCGATCCATGCAGTCTCGCAGCTCCTCGCGGGTCATGGGCGCCTCACCGACGCTTGGTGCTTCGCGAGAGTACGGAGCGTCGCGATAGGACGGAGCGTCGCGATAGTACGGTGCCTCGCGGCTGGGATACGACGTTTGCGCGAACACCACGAGGGGTGCGGCAAGGGCGATGGCGGCGAGGATCTGATGGCGTTTCATGGGTGCCTCCTTCAATCGGTGCGGGTCAAATCGGCGCGAATGCGGCGGATCAGCTCGTCGCGCGGTGCGCCCTGGGAAAAGGTGTGGTCGCCGCCGTCCACCGTGGTGATCGACATGAGGCCGGCGCGACGGGCCTTGTTCACCGCGCCCTTCGCCTCGGTCATCAGGATCGCGCTGGCGGGCTCGCCGTCGGAGACGTAGAAGTCGAGGCGCCGTCCAAGGCCCGCGATCTCGCGCAGGTCCTGCGATAGCCGCGTGCCGGCCGAGGGCACCAGCCTCTCCTTGAGATCGACCCAGCGCCCTTTCGCGGTCTTGGCGATATGCGCCGCCGTCACCCGCGCGAGACGCATCAAATCAACCTCGCCCGTGAGGAGTTTCTTCCAGCGCGACGGATCGCGCATCGAGCGCTGGTAGCCCGCGACGTTCTGGTAGTGGTTCACGCTGGTATCGAGGCTCATGCCGTCGGTCCAGTAGAAGTACCAGGGGTTGATGAGGATCAGGCGCTCGATGGGCTCGTCGACGACCTGGCGCGCAACATGGAAGGCGGTGTGGGCGCCCGAGCACAGGCCCATGAGATAGAAGCGCTGGTGGCCATGCTGTTCCCGCAGGAACGCGATCGAGGCGCGCACGTCTTCCTCGGCCGTCGGCGGATAGGGATGGTTCTCGCGGCCCTGCGTGCGCCGAACGCTGTCGCCGAGGCCCTCGTGGTCGATGCGCAGCACCGGGTAGCCGGCCTGGGATAGCTCGCGGGCGAGCCGCACATAAAGGCGATGGGGCCCGACGTGATGGATCGAACCCGCGTTGAGCATCACGATGGCGGGCTTGTCGGTCGCCTCGACGGGCCGCGACAGGATGCCGAAGAGATGGCCTGCGTCGCCGAAGTGGCAGAGCTGCTCCTCGATGCATTGCAGCGCGAGGCTGGGACGGCAGTCGGTCGCGGGGGCGCGCGAATGCGCCGGCCGTGCGAGGCTGTGGGCGAGGACCCAGTCAGTGATGGTCGCGAGCGCCTGTTCAGGCACCTCGGTGAACTGGTGATCGGCCATCATTGCGTTCCAGCCCGGGGCGGTAACGCCGTCGGTGGGGATTCCGGTGCCCTCCAGGTGTTCGGCAAATGCCCGGTCGCCGGTCATGTCGTCGCGGCCCACCAGGAGCACGCGGGCGCCCGGCTTGAAGCGTGCGTGCGTCAAGTCAATCGATTTGATTGCCGCGAGGGTTTCGGCGGAGACGCGGAATCCGGCGCTCTCGATGCCGTCGTCGGAACCGGCGGAGGCGTTCTTCGCAGACATCGCCATCACCTGGAGTTCGCGCGCGTAGGAGCGTCCCTTGACCACCGGGTTCCACAGCACCACCAGGTCCGCCCCGGTCTCGTCGGCATCGAGCGCGGCGAGCGTGGCGCCAAGGCGCACGCCGATGAGGCAGACGCGCTCGCAGCCGCTCACCAACTTCGCGTGGTGCACGGCAGTGGCGATGCTGCGTTTCCAGTGCTCGAGGCGGTCGGGATCGCGCTCCTCGCCGGGCGAGTCGCCGACGCCGTGATAGTCGAAACGCATCGCGGGGATGCCGGCGCGCGCGAGGCGATCGGCGAGATGGCGCACGGTCCGATGCGAGCGCGTGTATTCGGGACCGATCGGCGAGCACAACACAGCCACGCAGTCGCGCGCGATCGGCTGTGGGGCGTAGTGATACCAACCGAAGGTGGCGGCACTGCCTTCACCGAAGTAGAGGGGGTGGCGTTGCACAGCGGGCGTGGTGGCGTCGCTGGCGGCCATCACGGCCCCCAGATCGAGGTCATCGCGTTTCATCGTGTTCGCTTCTCCTGGATCCATTTACGCGGACATTGACAGTCTCGACCGCGTTGAGTGCCGTAAATGCGGCTTGGAATTCCGCCGGTGCGGGACGGTCGCTGGTGAAAACAAGGTGCTTTTCCCGGCCGGGGGCCAGGTGGAAATAGTTGTCATCGGGCGCGAAGCCCACGCAATCGATCGCGACCGACTGCAGGAACACGTCGCTCTTAAGAGTGACCCTCACCACGCCGGGGCGTTCCCATCGGGCGGTGCACTCGACCTGGGCTCCATGTTGCCGGGGCAGGTCGAGCCCCGTGGGGAAATGAAAGTCCTCGGCCATCACCGCCCCGCTCGGGTCCAGCAGGCGCACGACCACCACATCGTGCTTGGGAGGCCCGAAGCGGTAGGCGTTGGTGGAGTCGGTGAAATGCCCGAGGAGGGCGTCGCCGGAAAGCGACGCGGCACCGTGGGCCGCGACGCTCACCGCGCGCGAGGCGCGCGTGGCGCTCGGGCGCCCGTCCGACAACATCTCGATCTCGACCGTGCTTTCGAGCGGGACGGCGGATTCGTTGAGCACGTGGATTGCGAGCCCATCGAGGCCTTCGTCGGTCACGCGTAGCGCCACCGGGGTCCAGGCACGCTTGAGATACCACCACGCCGCCTTGGGCCGGCCGTCGCTACCCGTGATGCCCCAGCCCGCGCCCGGGCGCAGGTCGCGGTAGAACCACACCAGGGCGCCGCCGCAGCCGCTCGCGGGCGCGCGCCACTCCGAGTAAGCGCGCTGCATGGCTTCCCCGCTCGCCACGCGCGATACCGCGTAGTAGCGCTCGAGGTCGCGCGCGCGAAGCTGTACCGGATCCTGGCCGAAAAGGGCTTGTACGTAGAAGTCGCGCACGTCCTCGAAGTCATAACCCGAGCCCGCATCCCGCGGCACGCCGGCTTTCCAGCGCGGATGGTGCGTGGCGGGCGTCGGGGTCCCATGGATGCGCTCGATCGCGACCGCGTCGGGCACGTTGGAGAATCCCAGGCATTCGGTTGCGAACTTGACGCGCGCCGATTTCAGGTCCGCCAAAGGGCGGCGGTAGGCCCCAACGCCGTAATAATGCGCGAGTCCGGTGCCGACATGGATCGGCAACGCCCCGCCCCACGGGGTCGAGGGAAAATAGGGGATGTGCGGGTGGTGCGCCTCGACCATGCCCGGCAGCGCTGCGGCAAAAAACTCGTTGCACCACTCGCTCTCGGGCAGTCCCAGCATGGCCGCCTGCTGCGCGATCTCGCTGCCGCCGCAGTAGGCCGCGACGCACGGATGGCCCGCGAGCCGTGCGAGCTGGCCGGCAACCTCCAGCTCGATCTCGGCCCTGAAATCCGGGTCGCCCACCGGGTAATCCATGTTGGCGAACATGAAGTCCTGCCACACCAGGATTCCCAGCTCGTCGCACAACGCGTAGAAATCATCGGACTCGTAGGCCATCGTGCCGCCGATGCGCAGCATGTTCACCCCGGCATCGCGCGCGCCTTCGAGGATCGCGCGCAGGTGCCCAGGTTCGGCGCGCAGCCGCAACAGGTCGGCGGTGGTCCACACGGCGCCGCGGCAAAAGACCGGCACGCCGTTCACGCTGAAGCGCACGTGGCCGCCGCCGGCGTCCACCGCGACCGCCTTGAAGCCGATCGAGCCGCAATCGTGCGTGACCAGGTGGCCGCCGGCCTCGATCTCGAGGCGGCAGCCGAGCAATTGCGGCGCGCCGTGGGTATGGGGCCACCAGAGCGGGGCGTCGTCGATCGCCAGCTCCCCGCTCACACTCCCGCCCTCGACCGCAAGCCCGCAGGCGTACTCGCCCACGCGCAACCGGGCGCCCTCGATCGCAAGCCCGCCCAGCGCCTCGACGTTCGCACGGATGCGCACGTGCCCCCGGGGCCCTTCGGCCCAAGCGGTCACAGCGAGGTTCGCAATCGACACGCGTTCGGCGCTTGCCAGCGTGATGGCGCCCCACGGACCCACGGGCTCGATCGCCGGCGTCCACGCCGGCATGCGTCCGAGGAGCGTGGTGCGCGCCCAGCGCAGGTTCTGGGTGGCGACCAGCGCCGTCTTCCAGCGCGGGCGCGGCCGGCGGGCGGCGAGCGCCGCGTCGAGCGACCGGAAGGCGATCGCGAGATGGTTGCGGGCCTGCAGTAGCGCAGTCACGTCGATCGCGTGGGCGCGAAACATGTTGCGCGAATCGAGGATCTGGGTTCCGTTGAGCCACACCTGGGCCAAGGTCGCGAGGCCCTCGAAGCGCAGCCAGTGGCGCGGGCCCCCAGGGAGTGGAACGTGGGGCGTTTGCGATTCGGAGATCGCAAAGTCGAGGCGATACCACCAGTCGTCGGCGTCGTAGTTGCCTGGAGTGTCAAGATCGGTGTGAAGATCGCCGGCCACGGTCCCCGGAACACTCGCCGCGCGCCATTCGGCGGGAAAGCCCGCGAGGGCATCGGGCGCAGCACAGGCGCCCGCCGGCGTGCGGGCAAGTTGCCAGCCACTGTCGAGCGCGCGCATCGCGCAGAGCGCAGCACGGGTCTCAGGCGGCAGCTTGGTCATGGGATCAGCCGAAGCGGGCCGTGAGGCCCCCGAGGGCCGCGTCCCACTGCCCGCCCATGGTGTCGAGGGGCGCGAGATCGAGGGGCTTGCGGCGCGCCATGCTGCGCGCGAGCTGGAACTGGAATGCCTTGGCGCCCTCGGCGATGTCGTGGAAGGCCTGGGCGATGTCGTCCAGCCCCGCGACTCCACGCTCGCCCAGCCAGCGCACGTAGGTTTCGGCGAGCTCGTAACACGCGCCGTACTGGCGCAGTGTCGCGAACGAGTACTTGTGGAAGTGCGCGATGTCGTCGCCCATCAAGTCGGCGAGGTCGCGGGCGAAGCGCGCCTTGAAGCGTGCAAACGGATTGTCCGCCGGGGCGCGTCCCAGTTGAATGCGGAGCAGTTCGAGCGAGGTCTCCACCATCAAGGAGTCTCGCGGGGGCGTGAAGTCGCGGCGAAATTTCACGAACTCGACGTAGGGCGGGAGCACGCGCTCGTGCGGCGTCCCATCGAGCTGGAACGCGGCGCGGAAGTCGTCGCCCGAAAGCTCGAAGTAGCCCGCGTTGTGGAAGTAACCGATGCGATTCGCCGCGACATCGATGTCATTCACCCCGACCGTGGTCTTGGAATGGCCGAGCCGGTAGGCAGTGCCGGCGGTGTCGGGCAGGTAGAACGAATCGATCTCCACCAGCACCGGGTGCCCGGCTTCCACCTGCTCGGCCACGTGCTCGACCAGCGGCTTCCAGATGGCGAGCTCCTGGAGGTCGAAGCCGTAGAGCGTGTACAAGTCGCAAATGGGAGGCTTGAAGAACGTCCACTGGTCGCCCTCGAAATCGATGGCGACGGTAAACGGCAGCATTGCCACTGGATCGTGCCCCAGGCCGTGCGCCAGCTCGATCAGCAGGTCGGTGTAGCAGTTGGTCTCGGACCAGACGCGGTTGTCGCCGTGGATCGCGTGGCGCCGATAGTTCGCGGGGTCAAGCGCGGCGACGTAGTGGCGGCCGGGCTCAGCCGAGGGCCAGCACATCGCGCACTTCCCCGGGCCAGCGGGCCAGCTCGAGGCCGTGGGTCTTGAAGAGCGCGAGCGCAATGCGCTCGAGCCCGAAGCCCACGCACGCGCTGTGCGCCACCGCGCCGTCCGCGGTCTTGATGTCGAAGGCCACGCCGAAATGGTCCATGTGGTAGTTGCAGGAGCCGATCGCGGTCGGTTTCTCGGCCGAGCAGATCGGGATCACGAACTCGAACTTGAGGGCTGCCTCGCGCTGCATCGCTTTCTGCACCTTTCCGCCGCGCCCGAAGAAGGGATCGTTGGCAACCACGGTCTCGACCGGAAGGCCGACGGAATTGAAGATTTCTGCGCCCTTGTCGAGCCAGAAGGCGCGGTGCTCGAGCGCTTCATCGGGCGTACCCAGGCGTACAAACTCGTGCATGCGGAAGATCTGCATCCGCGCCGGGTCGGGAGAAGGCTCGTGGCGGAACGCGTAGCCCTGCAGGTCGACGCGCCGGCCGCCCGCGGGCAGGGTTTTCTTGGCGGCCGTCGGATACAGCGGGTAGCAGATCGCGGGCGTCATCATCACGCGCGCGGCCGTGAGGTCGCGGCTCCAGTCTTCCTTGCGCTCGAACTTGCCGAGCAGGTCGCGATGCCCGCGCTCGTCGCCGATGAACGTGTGCACCGAGCCCATCAGGTCGGGGAAGTTGTTGATGTGGTCGATCTGCTCGTAGGACGTGCGGTTGAAGATCGGCGGGAAGCGCATCAATTCGGGCTGCAGCTTCGCGCCTTCGGCGGCGACGATCGCATCGAAGCGGTCGATCACGTGCTCGAAGTCGCGTCCGCGGCCGTAGAGGCCGGGCACGCCCATGTCGACCAGCAGCCCTGCGGCGATGAGTTCCTGCCGGTAAGCGCCGTAGGCATCGCCTTCGGGCTCGGCGTGCAGGCTATGGTCGTGAACCGGATGGGGCGCGGGCATTACACACATGGATCAGGCCTCCCTCAAGCCGACGTGCATCGTGGCGTTCTGGCCCAGGATGCGATCGTTGTTGACCATGAGTGCCGCGCCGGTGGCGTCGCGCAGGTGCCGCCCGAGCGTGAGCTTGGAGTCGTTGCGGTAGCCCGCGATGCCGCAGATCAGCATCGCGCGCATCACCACGTCGAGCACCTGCTGCGAGCAGGTCAATTTGAGGTTATTGACGGCGATCGAGAAGGCGAAGCCCGCTTCGGCCTCCGCGCTTGCGAGGACCT
>JANNKG010000222.1:0-2048 GCA_031396185.1 Burkholderiales bacterium
CGCTGGTGCTGGTGGCGCTCGAATCCCGGCTCGAAACGCCGATCCAGCGAGTCTATTTTCCAGGCGACGAGTTCCCCGGCCACAAGGTGGTGGTCAATCACAACTCGTCCGCTTACCTGCGCGCATTGCCGAATCATGGTGTCCTGGTGGAGATTTCCGGAGGGGGTGCCGGGTCGTCGGCAGATGGAAAGCTGTCGTGCGAAAGGGTCATCGAGGGGCTTCGATCGATTCGCTTGCTGCGGGACCGGGATCAAATCGCCGCCACGCAGGTGATCGAGCTGCCACGGGCTTATCCGGTGCCCACCCACGAGCGTGTCGCAATCGTCGATGAAGCGCGGGCGTGGCTCGCGGAGCGCGGCATCAGGACCGTGGGGCGATTCGGCGAATGGGCCTACATCAATGCCGACGAGGCGCTTTACCGTGGCCTGTGCCTGGGGGAAGAGCTTGCTCGCGAAGCGTGAAAGGATGCCGTCTTGCGCCCAAACCTGCTGATCGTTCGCGCCGGGGATGCGTCGCTTCATCCGCGCTGGTTGGCCGGTGGGAAGCCGCGAAATTTTGACCTCCTGGTCTCGTACTACGGAGCAACCCCCGAGCGCTTCCGTGCCGATGGCGATATCTATCACGCGATGCCCGGGCCGCGCTGGCCGGCGCATCACGCCATCTACGCAGGAAGCCGGGAGCTTCTCAGCCGCTACCAGCACGTGGCCTTCGCGTGCGACGACCTTGACGCGACGACGGAGACCTGGAATCGCCTCTTCAATGCCTGCGAATGGTATGAGTTGGACCTCGCGCAGCCCGCGATCGAGGGGTACATCAGCCGGGAGATCACGCGGCCGCAGCCGGGCTGCCTGCTGCGCTACACCAGCTATGTCGAGATCATGTGCGCCGTGCTGTCGCGCCGCGCGCTCGCGAGGCTGGGGGGCACTTTCGCCGAGAGCGTGTCCGGATGGGGCCTGCCCTACCTCTGGTCGAAGCTGCTCCCCTATCCCGAATACAAGCTCGCCATCATCGATTCCATTCGCGTGCACCACACGACGCCGGTGCGGCAGGGTTCCCTGCGGCCGACCCTGGACGCACTCGGCATTGATCCCCTCGCGGAGATGCGCCAGGTGATGGCGCGCCACGGCATCGCCGATCCCTGGATCGGCGAGCATGCGCGCCTGCCGATCGTGCATGGAACCGACGGCGGATTGACGCTGATCGCGGACCCTACAGGGGCCGGACCTGCACCTTGCGCCACTTGATCACGCCGCTGTTAATGGTGTGATCCGCCCAGAACTCGGCCCGGATCTGGCGGCAAAACGCTCTTGCGGGCGCTAGCGGTCTACCTGGCAGCCCGGCGAATGAGCGAGTAACCTAGCAGCGCAGTCCACAATACAGGGGCTCAAAACAATGAGAGCGATTCTGCGCCCATGAAGCTCGAGGCGCGGGCCTCCGCCCTGGTCGCCGCTATCCTGATAGCGCTCGGCGCAGTGCCTATCTACCTCGGCAGTTCGCTCGTCTACGAGCGCATCGCCTATGGCAGCGCCGCAACTCGGGCGAGCGCAGACGTCGTCTCGGCCAACCGCCTTTGGTTGCGCGAACTGATATCGCCCTTCAAAAGGGAGAGGTGGGAGGTCGCCTACGAGTTCAGGACCGCGACAGGCGCGGTGGTGCGCTCGACCGGAATCTACACGCAGAGCACGGCGTCAACCAAGCCGGAGCCGGGCAGGAAACTGCGCGTTCTCTACCTGCCGGGCGATCCGGCCTCGAGCTACCTCGAGGACCCGCACAAGATGTTCGACGCCATCGTGTACATCGGCGTGGGACTATTCACCTGGTTGGTCGCCAGCGTCTTTGTCTGGCGGGAAATCAGGCGATCGCGAAGGAAGCAGCTCTAGCGCTGCGATTTCCCCTGCACATATGCCAACGCCCAGCCTTTGAAGGATGGGCGTTTGGTCTTGTAAGGCCCTGGCGATGACCTACTTTCTCACGGGCAATCCGCAATATCATCGGCGCGACGTCGTTTCACGGTCCTGTTCGGGAGGGCGCAGCCTTGACTCATCCCT
>JANNKG010000282.1:0-2186 GCA_031396185.1 Burkholderiales bacterium
GCGTCGCCGGTCTCGCCGTATTTTTTAGCGGTGTGCACAAAGGGCGCATCCCAGCTCCAGGCATCCGTGCCGGTCAGCCGCACGCCGCGTTCGAGCAGATACATGGTGGCCTCGTAGCCCATTCCCGCGCCGGCCGACACATAGTCGTTGTGACCATAACGCGAGCCGGCGCGGGCCCTCATGCAGTACGACGCCGGCACCGAGTCGAAGGAGTCGAAGGCGGCGGGTGAGGGCCCCTGCATCCACCATTTTGCGATCGAGGTCGAGGACATCGCCCGCGCGACCGAGCAGATCAAGTCCTACGGCAGCGAAGTCGTGAGCGATCCGGGCGTGATCCCGGTGAAGTTCCGCGCTCCTGGCGGCACGATCGCGGAGCTGGTGCCGGTCGGACGCTACAAGGCCTGAGGCGCGCGCCCCATGAGCCGGCTCGTGCGCAACGGCGACTTCTGGTCGGGGCTGGTGCTCGCGGCGTTGGGCACGTACATCGTGACCGAGGCGCGGCGCTGGACCTACATGGGCGAGGACGGTCCCGGCGCCGGCTTCTTTCCGCTCTGGTATGGCGGCGTCATGATCGTGCTCTCGCTTGCGCTCGTGGCCGGCGCGGTGCTGCGCCGCCGGGGGGCGGGTACTCCTGCCGCGATTCGCTGGCGCGATCTCGGACGTGCGCTGGGCTGCTGGGCGGCGTTCGTCGCGTGCATCGCCATCATGAAAGTCGTCGGATTCGCGATCGCGTTCGCGCTGCTGGCGTGGTTCATCATCGCGGTGATGGCACGGCGGCCCCAGTGGGTGGCGCTCACCGTGGCGATCGGCGGCGCGGTCGGTTTCTACGCGCTCTTCGAGCGCGCGCTCGACGTGGCCCTCCCCAAGGGCATGTTCTTCTAGCCCTTGCCCATGGACATCCTTGGCGGTCTCATGCAGGGCTTCCAGGTCGCGCTCACGCCGGGCAACCTCGGCATGTGCGTCCTCGGCGTGCTGATGGGCACGGTGATCGGCGTGCTTCCCGGGCTGGGTCCCTCGGCGACCATCGCGATGCTGCTGCCGCTCACCTTCAAGCTCGAGCCCACGGGTGCCATGATCATGCTCGCCGGCATCTACTACGGCGCGAAGTACGGCGGCTCGACCACCTCGATCCTGCTCAACGTCCCGGGCGAGTCGGCCTCGGTGGTCACGTGCATCGACGGCTACCAGATGGCGCGCAAGGGGCGCGCGGGTGCGGCACTCGGCATGGCCGCCGTCGCCTCGTTCATCGCGGGGACCTTCGGCGTGCTCATGCTGATGCTGGTCGCCCCTCCCCTCGCGCAGCTCTCGCTCGCGTTCAGCGCGCCCGAATACTTCGCGCTGATGGTGCTCGGACTCGCGATGGTGGCCCTCCTCGCGGGGGACTCGCTCATCAAGGCGATGCTGGCGATGCTGGTGGGGCTGTGGATCGCCGGCATGGGCACCGACCTCTTCACCGCGACCTCGCGCTTCACCTTCGATCGCATGGAGCTGCTAGGCGGCATCGACTTCATCATCGTGGCCATCGGCATCTTCGCGGTGGGCGAGGTGCTCGGCAACATGGAGCCGCAGAAGGCCAAGGAGATGCTGCCGGTCCCGAAGGGACTGCGCAACCTCTTCCCGACCTGGGAGGACATGAAGCGGTGCCGCTTCGCTTTCGTGAATGGCTCGGTGGTGGGCTTCCTCATCGGCATCCTTCCCGGCGCCGGCTCCACCATCGCGTCGTTCATGAGCTACGGGATCGAGAAGGGCGTTTCGCGCCATCCCGAGGAGTTCGGCCACGGCGCGATCGAGGGGGTGGCGGCACCCGAAGGGGCGAACAACGCCGAGACGGGCGGCGCCCTCGTGCCGCTGCTGACACTCGGCATTCCCGGTAGCGGCACCACGGCGATTCTCCTTGCGGCCCTGGTTTTGTGGGGCTTCAAGCCCGGCCCGCTCTTCATCCAGGACAGCCCCGCGCTCTTCTGGGGGCTGGTGGCGAGCATGTACATCGGCAACGTCCTGCTGCTGATCCTGAACCTGCCGCTGGTCGCGGTGTTCGCGCAGCTGCTCAAGGTCCCCGGCTACGTGTTGTTCCCGCTCATCCTCGGGGTGTCGATCGTGGGGGTCTACGCCGTCTCGTCGAGCCTCTTCCACCTGGGGCTCCTCGCGTTCTTCGGCCTCCTCGGCTACCTCATGCGCAAGCTCGA
>JANNKG010000582.1:0-3312 GCA_031396185.1 Burkholderiales bacterium
ACGCGTGCATCGGCTGCCCGCGCTCGAGCATCACGTAATTGGGGATGTCCACAAGCGCGCTGATGGCGCGAAAGCCGGCGCGCTCCAGGCGCCGCACCATCCACGTAGGCGTGCGCGCGGCGGGGTCGATTCCGCGAATCACCCGGCCGAAGTAATGTCCGCACGCGCCAGGCTCGCTGATGCGGATTGCGCGGGCGTCGCCGATGCCCTCGGGAGCCTGGGGCGCCGGCGGCGGCTTGAGGGTCGCGCCGGTGATGGCCGCCACGTCGCGCGCCACACCGAGCATCGAGAGGCAATCGCCGCGGTTGGGCGTGAGCTTGAGCGTGAGGTAGACGTCGTCGAGCTGCAGCACCTCGCGCACGTCGCGGCCCACCTTTGCTTCGGCATCCAGAACCATCAGGCCCGCGTGTTCGTCAGAAAGCCCCAACTCGCGCGCCGAGCAAAGCATGCCGCTGGATTCCACGCCGCGCAGCTTGGCTTTCTTGATCTCCAGGCCGGGTAACCTCGCTCCCACGAGAGCGCACGGGACCTTCTGTCCGGCAGCGACGTTGGGCGCCCCGCAGACGATGGTAAGGATCTCGCCGGTTCCCGCGTCGACCTCAGTCACGCGCAGCTTGTCGGCATTCGGATGCGGCGCCACGCTTTTTACTTGCCCGACAACGATTCCCGAAAAAGCTGAGGCAACCGGCTTGATCTCTTCGACCTCGAGTCCCGCCATCGTGAGGCTGCGCCCGAGCTCGGCGACGGGCATCGCGGCGTCCGCCATCTCGCGCAGCCAGTTCACCGAGACTTTCATCGGAACTGCTCCAGGAACTTGAGGTCATTCTCGAAGAAGAGGCGCAAGTCGTCGACGCCGTACTTCAGCATCGCGAGGCGGTCCAGGCCCATGCCGAACGCGAAGCCGGAGTACTGCTCCGGATCGATGCCCACGTTGCGGAGCACGCCGGGGTGGACCACGCCCGCGCCTGCCACCTCGAGGTAGCTCACCTCACCATCCAAGCGCCGCCATTCCATGTCGATCTCGACACCCGGCTCGACGAAGGGAAAGTACGACGGGCGGAAGCGCACGCCGATGTCGTCGCGCTCGAAGAACGCGCGGCAAAATTGGGTGATGGTGCCTTTCAGGTCGGCGAGGCTCACGCCCTCGTCAACCCACAGCCCCTCGACCTGGTGGAACATCGGCGAGTGCGTCGCGTCGTGGTCGACCCGGTAGACGCGACCGGGGCAGATGATTCGCAACGGCGGCTTGTGCGATTGCATGTAGCGGATCTGCACCGGCGAAGTATGGGTGCGCAAAACGCGGTTGCCGCCCTCGACGTAGAACGTATCCTGCATGCTGCGCGACGGATGGTCGGGGAACATGCGCAGCATCGTGAAGTTGTACTCGTCGTCTTCGATCTCGGGGCCGTCGGCGACCGAGAACCCCATCGAGGCGAAGAGCCGCTCCACCTGTTCCTGCACGCGCGCGATCGGGTGCAGGCCCCCCGCGCCCTGGCGGCGTCCGGGAAGCGTCACGTCGATGGCTTCGGCGGTGAGTTGCGCATCGAGCTCGCGCGCCAGTATCGACTCGCGCCGCGCCTGGATGAGCTCCTCCACGCGTCCCTTCGCCTGGTTGATCGCCGCGCCCGCCCTGGGACGCTCCTCCGCGGAGAGCTTGCCGAGGGACTTCAGCATTTCGGTGAGCGAGCCGCTCTTGCCGAGAAATCCGGCCTTGGCGTTATCCAGCGCCGCGAGGCTCGTCGTCGCCGTGAGCGTGGCTTTCGCTTCGTCCACGATCTGCGTGAGCACAACTTCCAGGGCGGGTTCGCTCATCTCGACTCGGTTGTTCGCAAATAAAAAAGGGGCTCTTTCGAGCCCCTCGTTCCGATTTACGTCTTGATCAGGCCCCGAGGCTCGCTTTGGCCTGCTCGACGAATTTGCCGAACGCAGGCTTGTCGAACACCGCGAGGTCGGCGAGCACCTTGCGGTCCACCTCGATGCCGGCCTTCTTCAGGCCCGCCATGAACTGGCTGTAGCTCACACCGGCGTCACGCGAGGCCGCGTTGATGCGGGTGATCCAGAGCGCGCGAAACTCGCGCTTCTTGTTGCGGCGGTCGCGGTAGGCGTATTGCCCTGCCTTCATCACCGCTTGTTTGGCGACCTTGAATACGTTCTTGCGCCGGCCGCGATATCCCTTGGCCTGGACGAGGACCTTCTTGTGGCGCGCGCGCGCCGTAACTCCGCGTTTTACGCGAGGCATGGTGGCGGCTCCTTAGGAATAGGGAAGCATCTGCTTCACGTGGCCGAGGTTGGTCGCATGGACCGTCGACGCTCCGCGCAGCTGGCGCTTGTTCTTGGTGGTTCGCTTGGTGAGGATGTGGCGCTTGCCTGCCGAATACCGCTTGATCGAGCCGCTGCCGCGGACTCGAAAGCGTTTGGCCGCGCCACTCTTGGTCTTCATCTTGGGCATGATCGCCCTCCTTGCATTGGTGCAGCAGGTGGCGGAACCCTTCCGCGCTTTGTGACCTGAAGACACCTTGTCGACTTCCACTTCGTCACCCCCGCGTAGGCGGGGGTCCAATTCTTGGGTCCCCGCCTTCGCGGGGACACTGAGCGTTCAGCGCGCTGTGGCGCGCAATCCTCAGTGTTTTTTCTTGGGACCCAGAATCATAATCATCTGGCGCCCTTCCAGCTTTGGCCACTGCTCCACGACTCCAACTTCCTTCAGGTCCGCTTCCACGCGCTTCAGGAGCTGCATGCCGAGCTCCTGGTGCGCCATCTCGCGTCCCCGGAATCGCAACGTCACTTTGGTCTTGTCGCCTTCCGTGAGGAAGCGCGTGAGGTTGCGAACCTTGATCTTGTAATCGCCTTCATCGGTCCCAGGGCGGAATTTCACTTCCTTCACCTGGATCTGCTTCTGCTTGAGCTTTGCCTCGTGCGCCTTCTTGCTCTCGCGGTATTTGAATTTGCCGTAGTCCATCAAACGGCAGACCGGCGGCTTCGCCGTGGGGGCGATCTCGACCAGGTCGATCTCCGCCTCTTCCGCCATCCGCATCGCCTCGGTGATGGCCACGATGCCGATCGGCTCTCCCTCGATTCCAACGAGGCGCACCTCGGGGCAATTGATCTCGCCGTTGATGCGTACTGCCATGTCTAGAGCTATGCGAAAAATCCTTTAAAAGTCAATCTTTTGGCGCGGTCTCTTCACAAATTACGTGAGAAGGGACGGGGCCCCGTGGGTCGATCATTTGCGTGCCGCGACGTCGTCTTTCAAGCGCGAAATAAAGGCCTCGAGCGAGAGCGGAGCCAGATTCTCCCCGGAGCGCGTCCTCG
>JANNKG010000313.1:0-3793 GCA_031396185.1 Burkholderiales bacterium
CCACAAGATCGGCGAGCTGCTGCGGGGTCACGTATTCCTTGAGCGAGGTGTAGGAGAAGGCGATGCGCTCCATCTCCTCGAAGGAGACGCCGCGCGCTTCGGCCTTGGCCCCGAGGACGCGCTTCTGGCGATCGCCGGCGATGATTCCGGGCAGCAGCGCGTTCACGCGGATGTTGTCGGGGCCCAGCTCGATCGCGAGCGAGCGTGCAAGGCCGACTACGCCCCATTTCGCCGACGCGTAGGGGGTGCGCATCGCGAAGCCGAGGCGGCCGGCGAGCGACGAGACGTTCATGATGCTGGCGTTGCCGGAGCGGCGCAGGTGGGCGACGGCGAGCCGCACGCAGTTGAATTGCCCCGTGAGGTCCACCGCGATGCACCGGTCCCACTGCGCGGGATCGATCTCGTCGACGCGGCCGATGGGGCCCGCGATGCCGGCGTTGTTCACGAGGCAGTCCAGGCCGCCGAGCTTCGCGATGCCTTCCTCGAAGAAGCGCGCGACCTGTTCGCGCGATGCCACGTCGCACACACTGCGGCTGAGGGACGGATCGGTGCGTGCCAGCCGGTCCAGCGCCTTCTCGTCCACGTCGCACACGTGCACGCGTGCCCCTTCGCGGGCGAATGCGCGTGCGACCTCGAGTCCGATCCCGTCGGCTCCCGCCGAGATCATCACGCGCAATCCCGCGACTTCAAGATCCATGTTGGTGTGCTTCCCCGATCGCCGGCAGGATCGGCTGGCCTACCGTAAACTGTGGCCACAGTCGCGGTCAAGCGACGGCACGCAAACCAACGAGGAGAAGACATGAGCCAGGGCAAGGGCATCTCGCGCCGCACCGTCATCAAGGGGGCGCTCGCCGGCGCCGCCACCGGCATCGCCGGCTTTCCGTTCATCAGCTACGGGCAGTCCGATGTGATCCGCATCGGGCACCTCACGCCGCGCACTGGTTTCCTCGGTCCCCTCGGTGAATACGCGGTCCAGGCGGCCGACCTCGCCGTGGCGGAGATCAACGCCGCCGGCGGGATCAATGGCCGCAAGATCGAGCTCCTCAAGGAGGATTCGGTCAACCCGCAGACGGCCTCCACCAAGGCCGAGCGCATGATCGAGCGCGACAAGGTCGCCTGCATCATCGGCGAGATCTCGTCGGCTTCGGGCCTGACCATTGCCCAGGTGGCGGACCGCACCCGCACGCTCTTCATCAATACCGGCTGCAATTCCGACGAGCTGCGCGGCAAGTCGTGCAAGAAGTTCATGTTCCACATCGAAAGCCAGAACTCGATGTACGTGAAGACCTGCGGCCGCTCGCTGATGGCGCAGGGCCTGGTGAAGGGGAAGAAGTGGTTCTCGCTGACCGCCGACTATGCCTTCGGGCACGACCTGCTGCGCGTGGCGAAGAAATTCATGGCGGGCAACGGCGGCGATTTCGCGGCTGACAAGCTGGTGCCGACTGACGTCACCGACTTTTCCCCGCTGCTGCTCGAGATCCGCAACGCCAAGCCCGACCTCGTGATCTCGAATCTCGCCGGCAACCAGATCACCAACTTCCTCAAGCAGTACACCGAGTTTGGGCTGCCGTTCCCGGTCGCGGGCTTCGGCTTCGACACGGCGGTGGCATGGGGCGCGGGACGCGGCAACTTCCTCGGTACCTGGCCGCTGGTGTGGCACCACCTGATCGACACACCCGCCTCGAAGAAATTCGTCGCTGACTTCCGCGCGCGCTACAACCGGCCGCCCGAGAACCAGGCCTGGGGCGACTACAACGCGGTGAAGCTCACGGCTCAGGCGATGGCGGAGACCAGGTCGATCGACTCGCTCAAGCTGGTGGAGCATTTCGAGAAGGGCGCGAAGTTCGGTCTGATGAAAACGCGCGAGGGCTACTTCCGCAAGTCCGACCACCAGATGATGCACGAGATGTACACCGTGCAGGCGATCCCGGCGGCGCAACTGAAGAACGACCACGACATCTTCACGTCGTCCGCGCCCGTGCCGGGGCCCAACGAGTCGCTCGAGGTCATCGCGACCCAGGGTGACGAGATCGAGTGCCGGATGGCCTGAGCCCCGCGAGCCGGGCCGTTCGGCCATGCTGATCGTCCAGCATCTGCTGAACGGCCTCCTCGCCGGGTCCTATTACCTGCTGATCGCGCTCGGCCTGTCGCTCATCTTTTCGCTGGGCGGCGTGGTCAACCTCGCGCACGGCGCGTTCTACGCGATCGGCGCGTACCTCGCCGTGACCATCGGCAGGCACTTCGGCTTCACGGGCGCCGTGCTGATTGCCCCGGTGCTGGTGGGCGTGCTCGGGGTGGTCGTCGAGCGCCTGCTGCTGCGGCGCTTCTACAAGGCGGACCCCACGCTATCGCTGCTGCTCACCTTCGGGCTCGCGATGGTGATCGAGCAGGCGCTGCGCATGATCTACGGCGCGCCGCCGCTCTCCTGGTCGATTCCGCCGGGACTGCGCGGCCAGGTCGAGATCGGGACCTTCTTCTATCCGCGCTACCGGCTGATGCTGCTCGCGATTGCCGTGGCGTGCGTGGTGGGACTCTGGTTCCTGCTGCAGCGCACGCCCTTCGGGCGGGTGGTGCGCGCCGGCGTGCAGAACACCGACATGGTGGGCGCGCTCGGCATCTCGCTCGAACCGTACATGGCGGCGGTGGCGTTCCTGGGGATCGGCATCGCGGGGCTCGCCGGCGTGCTCCTCGCGCCGATCTTCACGGTGCACCCGGCGATGGGGGCCGAGATCATCACCGCCGCCTTCGTCGTGGTGGTGATCGGCGGCATCGGCTCGTTCTGGGGCGTGGTGATCGCCGCCGCCATCGTCGGCGTGGTGAAGGGCCTGGTCACGGCGATCGGCTACCCGCAGTATTCGGAGGCGGCAATGTACGCGCTGATGCTGGTGGTGCTGCTGGTGAGGCCGCGCGGCCTCCTCGGCGAGCGCATCCTGAGGTTCGAGTAGAGCGATGCCGGCCCGGCGCGACCTCTTCGTGGCGGCGGCGGCCCTGGCGCTGTTGCCGACCCTCATGAACGCGATCGGCCTGGGCACGACCTCCGCCACCGAGGTGGTGATCTTCGCCATCGCCTGCATGGCGCTGAATATCCTGGTGGGCTATACCGGGCTTACCTCGTTCGGACACGGCGCGTGGTTCGGGCTTGCGGCCTACGCGGCGGCCATCACCCAGCGGGAATTCTTCAAGGATTCCTTCGTGATGCCGGTCTTGGCGGGACTGGCGCTGGTGCTGGTCGCGTCGTGGATCTTCGGGTTCCTCATCCTCAGGCGGCGCGGCGTCTACTTCTCGCTGCTCACGCTGGCGCTCGCGGCGATGCTCTACTCGGTGGCGTTTCGCTGGACGGAGCTGACAGGCGGTGAGAATGGCCTGGGAGGAATCGTCCGCCCGACCTTCGGGTCGCTCTCCTTCGAGGGGGCGCTCTGGTACTACGCGCTGGTCGCCGCGATCGCCTACGTCTCGATCGTGCTGCTGTGGCGTTTCCACCGTTCTCCGCTCGGCTCGGTGCTGGTCGCGATCCGCGAGAACGAACAGCGCGCGCGCTTCGTGGGTTACCCCGCGAACCGCTACAAGCTGGTGGCATTCGTGGCTTCCGCGGGGCTCACCGGGCTCGCCGGAATCCTGCTCATGTTCAACAACCGCATGACCTCGGCCGAGCCGATCTCGGTCGCGTTCTCGGGCGAGCTGCTCGCGATGGTGATCATCGGCGGCATGCGCTCGTTCCTCGGTCCCGCCCTGGGTGCGCTTTTCTTCGTGATCTTCCGGGACAACCTGTCGCGCGTCACCGAGAACTGGCTGT
>JANNKG010000587.1:0-7753 GCA_031396185.1 Burkholderiales bacterium
CGCCTCGGCCGGGGCAGCCGGCGGCGCGCCGGCGGCGGGCGGGGCTCCGGCGGCGGGCTGCGCGGGCGCCTGGGCTTGGGCGTCCGTGGGCGCCACGAACAGCGCCATCGTCGAGGCGCACGCAATGAGCGCAGCCACGAACAGGGCAGGCAGGCGTTGGAGTTGTTTCATTTTAGATGTCTCCTGGTGATGAGAGCTGCGTGTGATGACCACGGATTTCAGTCCGTCAGTTTGAAGTCGACTTCGTATTCGCCGATGAAGCCCACGGCTTCCGGCGCGTAGCGGCACTGCGACATCGCGCGGATGACCTCGCGGTCGAACTGGCGGTTCGTCGAGCGCACGATCCTCACTTCCGAAACGGTGCCGGCCGGGGTCACGTAGACGTGCGCAATCACCGTTCCAGCGAGGCCTTCGCGCTGCAGCTGGCGCGGATAGACCGGCCTGGGGCATGACGTCGCCTTGTATTCGCGGCGCACCGCGGGCGCCACCGGTGGCGCGGGGGGCGCCGGCGGCGCAATGACCGCGGGCGGGCCGGGAGGCGGTGGCGTCGTCGTCACCGCGGTAATGGTCGGCGGCGGGGTGACCTGCGGCACCTGGATGTTGATTTCCGGGGGCGGGATGAAGGGCGGGGGGGGCGCGGCGAGCTTGGGCGGCGGCGGCGGCGGGATGTCCGGCGGCGGCTTCTTGATCTCCTCGATGATCTTGGTCTCCATCGGGGCCTTGATCACCTCGACGACCTTGCGGGCGAGCCCGGTGACCAGCGCGTAGCCGATGGCTAAATGCAGGATCGCGACCAACGCAATACTGGGGGCGTGCTTGCCCCAGCTGCGCTGCTGCTCCATGTAGTCCACTCGAGAAGTCTCCTCACAGCACCGTCGGCGCTCCCCGTTGCTCGGAGAGCACCTGGGGAATTCTCCTCGTGGGAGAAACCCCGGATGATCGGGTCGGTCGCGGCATTTGCCCCGGCCGATTGCAAAACGCGCGAGTTTACCTTATTTGGGAAAGCCTGGTCAGGCCGCGGTAACAAACTGCCACGGGGCCAAAATCCGTCATTTGACACCCAGTTTCGCCAAAGTGTTCGCACGGCGGGCACGGGCCTTACCGTCCACGGCGTCGTAAAGACTACCGCCGTGGCTGTCCATGGCCACCAGCAGGGGGCCAAACCCCCCAACCCTGAACTTCCACAGCGATTCCGGGTTCAAGTCGTCGAGATCGACATCCTCGATCGCTTCGACCCAGGTGGTCTCCAGGGCAGCGGTTCCTCCGATGATGGCGAGGTAAGCGCCGCCCAACTCAGCGAAGGTGGCAAGCGAATCCGCCCCCAACCCGCCTTTGCCCACGAGGACCCGGACCCCGAGCGATTCGAACAGCGGGCGGGTAAAGCGTTCCATGCGTGCGGAAGTGGTCGTCCCCACGCACACCGGCGCGTACCCGGTCGGGTGCTCGGCCGAGGCCGGGACTTTCCTCACATTGGGCGCCGTATGGATGGCTGCGTGGCCGCGCAGGTCGAAGCGGGTGGTGCGTCCCTTATCGAAGAGCGCGATCAGGTTGGCATCGCGGATGCCGAACAGCGTCCCCTCGAGCGTCGCGGTGTCATTGATCCGAAGGGAGCGCACCTGCGCGGCAGTCAGCGGAGGGCGAAGGATGTGGTGTGTCATCCGTTGGAGTGTGCGATCACTAGCGCCAGGGTGTCCTATATATATAGATACATGCGGCGGCGCGGGCTAAAAGCCGTACTCGACGCCCGCGGGCGTAAAAGCCGCCGAAGAACGCCGCGCAGAATGGCATTGCATGTTCACCGCCACCGGATTCATGGTGATGTGGGTCGCGGCAATCTCGACGTGCACGGCGAACGCTGTCGAGTCGCCGCCGAGTCCCTGGGGCCCCACACCCAACTCGTTGACCGCGGCGGAAAGGCTCGCCTCGAGCGCCGCTCCTTCGGGATCGGGACACGATGTGCCGAGGGCGCGTGTCGCCGCTCGCTTCGCCAGCGCCACGCACAGGTCCGAGGTGCCTCCGATCCCTACGCCGACAATGGTTGGAGGGCATGTTTTCCCGCCTGCATCGAGCACGCAATCGATCACGAAAGTCTTGATCGCGTTCACGCCCTCAGCGGGTATCGCCATCTTGAGCCACGAGTTGTTTTCGGATCCGCTGCCCTTGGGCACCATCTCGATCACGAGACGCTGAGCGTCGTCACTGAAGCGGACGTGAATCGCGGGCACGCCCGCGCCGCACGAGGTGTGTTCGTTGCGGCGCGTGATTGGATGCACGACCGACGAGCGCAGCGGGTGCTCGCGGGTAGCGCGTTCGCAACCCCGACGGATGGCGCGCTCGAGGTCGGCGCCCTCGACCTCGAGGTCGCGACCGATGGTCACGTTGTAGATCGGAATGCCGGTGTCCTGGCAAAGCAGGTTCTCCGTCTCCTCGGCGATGCGGATATTGGTGATCATCGTGCCAAGAACGGTCTGCGCGGTCGCGTCGGTCTCGCCCGCGGCGAGGCGCGCGAATCCGGCCTTCACGTCCGGCGGCAGGATCTTCAACGCGCGGATATAGAGCTCGCGCGCGACTTCCTCGACCTGGCCGGGATCAATTCTGAGCGAGGCCACGGTCCTTGATCACCTTGGCCCAGCGCGCGCTCTCCTCGCGAATCGCGACGGCGAACTCCCCAGGGGAATTGGCCACCGGCACCATGCCCTGCTTGGCGAGGGTCGCCTTGAACTCTTCGGACAGCAGGATCTTCGCGCTGTCGCGCTGGATGCGGTCGATCACGTCGCGGGGTGTGCCGGCAGGCGCCATCAGGCCGAACCAACCGGCATTCTCGAAGCCCGGCAGCACCTCGGCAGCGGAGGGCACATCCGGAAGGTGGGGACTGCGGGCGCGGCTGGTAACGGCCAGTGCACGCACCTTGCCCTGCTGGATGTGGCTGATGGCAGCACTCACGTTTGGGGTCGCGAGCTGGATCTGGCCGCCGATCAGGTCGGTCATCGCCGCCGACTCGCCCTTGTAGGGCACATGCGTCATGTCCACCCCCGCCGAATAAGCGAAGTTCTCCGCGGCAAGGTGCGTCTGCGTGCCGACGCCGGCGCTGCCGTAGTTCACCATTTTCGGATTTGCCTTGGCGTAGGCGATCAGCTCCTTCAGGTCCCTGGCAGGTACGGCGTTGCTCACCACGATGACCTGCGGCCCCGTCGCGACATTGGTGACCGGCACCAGGTCATTGGCCGGATCGTAGGTGAGCGACTTGTACATGTGCGGGTTCGCCGTCACGATCGAGCCCGAGGCCATGAGCAGCGTGTAGCCGTCGGCGGGCGACTTGGCCACCGCGTCCGCGCCGATATTTCCGCCCGCCCCCGCGCGGTTCTCCACCACCACCGATTGCCCCCACGCATCGAGGAGCTTCTGGGCCAGCAGGCGCGCGACCACATCGGTAGCGCCGCCGGCGGCGAACGGCACGACGATCTTCACCGGCTTCGAGGGAAAGGGTTGGGCGGCGGCAAGCGCGGGCAGCGCGGCCAGCAGGGCTGCGGCGGCAAGGCGGGTCCAGAAATTTGCTCTCATCGACTCCTCCGGGATGGATCGTGGTCTTCGAAGCCCAGCATATTCCTCAACGGGCGAGCGCGAACGCAAGCCCGGCAACGAGCGCGAACCCGGCGGCGAGGGTTGCGAGCGTCTTCTGCCAATTGCGCCACGGCAGGAGCTCGAGCGCGAGCACCCTCAAGCCGCCGGCGAGGTGCGCCGCAAGCAGTACAACGAGCAGCCACTCGCCGGCGATGACAAGGGGTTGCTCGGTCCAAAGCAGCAGGCCCTCCATTTCGGCCTCGCCCCTCAGCGCCGAGCCGAGGAACCAGAAATGCGCCGGCAGGAAGATCGCGAGCGCCACGCCCGAGACCCGGTGGACGATAAACGCCCAGTAACCGGTATGGGCGCGCACCGCCCTCATGAACCCACCACCGCCACCACTGCGCGCAGGCCGAGCATCGTGAGCGCTACGGCAAACACCGTGACCACGACTTCAACCGAATCACCGCGCCACCCCAGCCACTCGGCCGCGATATTGCGCAACCCGATGGCGCCATGCACCGCCGCTGCAATCACGAACACGCTATAGAAGCTTCCCCACGCGAGGCTGCCCCGCGTGCGTCCGAGGATCTCGCCAGCGGAGAGGCCGCCGCGGACCGCATAGACGATGGTGGCGAGATGCACCACGACGCACAGTGCCAGGACCACCGCGGTGGCGCGCTGCGCCACCCAGAGCTTTACCTCGCGGGCCGCGCTCATCCGCCCTCGCCTTCCGAAATCGCAAGCCGCCAGGTGGCGCGTTTCAGGCCCGCGATCGCGCGCGTCGGCGAGAGCTTCTTCGGGCAGTGCTCGGTGCAGCTCATGAGCGTGTGACACGCGTGGCAGCCCGCGTCGCCCGCCACCGCCCGCAGGCGATCCTCATCCCCGGCGTCACGCGTGTCGTTCACCAACGTCCATGCACGGTTCAAAGCCGCCGGCCCGAGGTAAGCGCGATTCCATTTCACCACGTCACAGGCCGCATAACACACGCCGCAGCCGATGCATTCGATGCCTGCATCGGCCTCGCGGCGCTCGGGCGACTCGGGATCGACGACGGCAAAGGGATCGTTGCGCGTGGCACGCGGCGTGAACTGGCCGCGCGCACGCGCCCATTTATCGAAGAACTCGTCCATGTTCGCAACCAGGTCCCTCACCACCGGCAAGTTCGCGAGCGGCGCGATCTCGAGCCGGCCATCCCCGGCGACCTTGTCGACGTGGGTGCGGCATGTCCATCGAGGCGTGCCGTTCACCGTCATCGCGCAGGAACCGCACATGCCCACGCGGCAGGCGAATCTATAGGCGAGCGTGGGATCGAGGTGGCGCTGGATGTGCGTAACCACGTCGAGCACTGTCTGGCTCGGAAGCCGCGGGACCTCGAAGGACTGGAAGGCTCCCTCGGCTCCGCCGCGCCACACCCTCACTTCCATGCGGGTAACCAGCGGGTCAAGCGCGCTCTCGCGGCCCGAGGCGAGGCCCTGCGAGTCATGCGGCCCGGATGCCCGGGCGGTCGGACGCCTGGATCGCGGCGAGCCGCTGCTTCGCAAACTGAACGAAACTCTCCACCAGCCGCGAATGGAACCGCTCCTTGGGATAGACCACGGCGAGCTGGCGCACCAGCGGTGGGGACAATGCGATCTCCACCAGTTCGCCCAGGCGGACCTCCTTCACCACCGTGGCGCGCGACATGATCGCGAAGCCCAGGCCCGTAGCCACCAGGCCCTTGAGCGCCTCGGGGCTGCTCGCTTCCATGACTACCTGCAGGGCGTCCAGGGCGAGCCCGCTCTTCTCCAGGTAGTGGTCCACGACCTCGCGCGTGCCGGAGCCCGGCTCGCGGCTGATGTAGGCGTGCTCGGTGAGCGTCCGCGGAGTGACGCTCGTTGCCTTGGCCAGCGCGTGCTTTGGAGAGCAGACGACTCGCAGCTCGTCGTCGCAGCAGAAGTCGTTCACCAGCGTGGGCAGGTGCGAGTCGCCTTCGATGAAGCCGAGGTCGAGGCTGCGCTCGGCCACGCGCGCCTGCACCGCCTCGGAGTTGGCGACGAAGAGCCGCGGTACCACCGCAGGATGGCGCGTCTTGAACTCGCCGAGAACCTGGGGCAGCAGGAATTCGGCGAGGGTGGTGCTGGCACCGATCAGCAGCGGCCCCGAATCCTGGCCGCTCATCTCCTTCAGGCGCGCGTCGAGCTCGCCCGAGAGGGCGAGGATGCGCTCGGCGTATTCGAAGGCCACGATGCCGGCCGCGGTGAGCACGATGCGTCCCTGTGCCCGGTCGAACAGCCGGGTGTCGAAGTGCTCCTCGAGCTGCCGGACCTGGAAGGTCACCGCCGGCTGCGTCATGAAGAGCGCCTCCGCGGCCTTGGTGAAGGACAGGTGCTTCGCGACGGTGTGGAAGACGCGTAGCCGACGGTCGGCCATGGTCGAGGCAGAAGAGTAAAAAATCATTGAAACACAAAGACAAGCGAGAACGCTACCCGGTGGGGCGCTCATGGTAGAGCGGCGGCAGCGCGAGGCATTCCTCGGGGTCGACCAGCACCGCGAAGAAGGGCCGATCGGCGTCGCGACACCACTGCGCGGCGGCGCGCAGCGCCTCCAGCGTTTCCTGGTGCTTCGACCCAGCGAGCGCTGCCGCATCGGGAATTATCACGATGCACGCACGCGTGCGCGGCAGCTGGATCGCTTCCTCCACCTGCAGCCACCCACCGTCGGCGAGCGCCGCCACGCCGAGCTCGAGCACGAATGCATCAGCCTCGACTGCGGCCGCACGCGGGATGTCGGCGTCCCGGACGCGATACACGCCGGAACGCGCCGCATCCCCGTAGCGTTGCGCAAGTTTTCCCATGGCCGAGCATAATCGGGGACGCAATGGGGACGCAAACCGCTTCCCGCGCCCCGCGCGGCACGTTTCCTTTTGGCCCCATGCGCGACACGGGATTTCGAAAGGAAACACTGCGTTCCAAGCGCCGGCGCCATCCTGCGAACAATGCTTCCCATTGCACCGCGCGCGCCATAAACTGGCCCCAGAGGTAGCCAACGTATTCCATTAGAGGAGGAGCGCGCCATGGCAAGCCCGACAGAAGGACCGCGGCACCAACATCCGACGAAAGAATCCCAGGCACAGACGGACGCCCCCGCGAAGAGCGAGCGTCGCGACTTCCTGCGCAAGACCATGGCACTCACGGGGGCCAGCACCCTGGGCGGGGTGGCCGCGGCTCAGGCCGCGCCGGTGGAAATGCCCGCCTCGAACCGCGAGATTGGCCGCACGATCGACGAGAAGGCGTACGGCATGCCCTCGAAGTTCGAAGCGCACGTCAAGCGCAATCGCACCGACGTGTTCAAGAACCGCCAGAACTGGTCGGACTGGAGCATGACGCCGCTGCAGCACCAGCCGGGGATCATCACGCCCAACGGCCTAGTCTTCGAGCGCCACCACGCCGGCACGCCGGATATCGACCCGCGCACGCACAAGCTTGTCGTGCACGGCATGGTGCGCCAGCCGCTCACGTTCTCGATGAAAGACCTGGCGCGCTACCCGTCGGTGTCGCGCTTCCACTTCCACGAGTGCTCCGGCAACGGCCTCGCCGACTGGCTGAAGCCCGCTTCGGTCACCGTGCAGCAGACGCACGGGATGGTCTCGGGCGTGCTCTGGACCGGCGTGCCCGCCTCGATCCTGCTGGACGAGGCCGGCATCGACCCGCGCGGCAAGTGGGTCCTCTTCGAAGGCGGCGACGGCGCCGCGCACGCGCGCTCGGTCCCCCTCGAGAAGGTGATGGACGACACGATCATCGCCAACGCCATGAACGGCGAGGCCTTGCGCCCAGAGAACGGCTACCCGGTCCGTGTGATCATCCCGGGTTGGGAAGGCAACGTCAGCGTGAAATGGCTGCGGCGCATCAAGGTGGGTGACAAGCCCTGGCACCTGCGCAGCGAAACCGCCCGCTATACCGATCCCATGCCCGACGGCAAATGGCGCCAGTTCAGCATGGTGATGGAGTGCAAGTCGGTCATCACCTCGCCCTCGGGCGGGCAGAAGCTCGACAAGCCGGGCTTCCGTGAGGTCAGCGGCCTCGCCTGGTCGGGCGCGGGCAAGGTCCGCGCGGTCGACGTTTCATTCGACGGCGGGCGCAGCTGGCGCGAGGCGGTGCTCGAGGAGCCGGTCATGGACAAGTGCCTCACGCGCTTCAAGATTGCCTGGAAC
>JANNKG010000594.1:0-15986 GCA_031396185.1 Burkholderiales bacterium
GAGTCGAGCGCCTGCAGGCCCGAGGCGCAGTTGCGCATCACCGTCCACGCGGGCACCTTGTCGCCGCAGCCGAGGCGCAGCGACACGACGCGCGCGATGTTGGCTTCCTCCGAGGAAGGCATCGCCGCGCCAAGGATCACCTCGTCGAACGCGTTGGGCTCGAACGGTTGCCTCAAAAGAACGGGACGTCCGGCGTTGACCGCGAGGTCCGAACCGGTGAACGGCCCCAGCTTGTTCTGCGCCCTCAGGAACGGGGTCCGCGCCCCATCGACTACATAGACGCGACGACCGCCTTTTTCTTCGAATCCGCGTGCTTCCATGCGCCCTCCGGCTGGGCCCGACCGAGGTCGTGCTCGAAATCATCGACTTTGATCACGTCGCGCCTGAGGCGGTCGGTGTAGGTGAGGTGCTCTTGCTCCTCCGCGGTGATGAGCCCGAGTCCCAGGGCCGCGATGCGACGCTCGGGGAGGGTGCGTTGCGGCAGCTTGCCTTCCTTCTGCGCGCGGCGGATCTTCGCCTCGATCGGATCGGCCTTGATGACCGCCTCGAGCGCGAACTCGAGGCGCCCGATCACGTCGTCCTCGCGGCGCGGCACGTAGGCTCCGGCGGTCAGTCGGTCGCGCGCGGCACCCGGGGTCATGAGGATCTCGGCAACGCGCGAGCCCAGTTTGTCGTGCGGCGCATCGAGCGTGAGCCCCTTGGGAAACACGAGCACGCGCAGCCAGGCAGCGATGAACCGGTTGGGGAAGTTGGCGATCACGCCATCCATCGCCACCTGGAGCTTGAGGAAACTGTCGTACAACGCCCAGGTGAGAAGCGGCAGGTCCTCTTTCTGCCGGCCTTCGTCGTGATAGCGCTTGATCGTGGCCGACGCCATGTACAGGAGCGACAGGATGTCGCCCAGGCGCGCCGAGATCTTCTCCTTGCGCTTGAGGCTTCCGCCGATGACGAACATCGAGATGTCGGACAGCAGCGCGAATGCCGACGAGAACCGCGTCATCATCTGCACGTAGCGACGCGTCTCCGGGGCGCCCGGGACCGAGATGCCCTCGCCGCCGGTGATGCCCAGCCACAGAGAGCGCGCGGCGTTCGACACTGTGAACCCCATGTGGCCCCAGAGCGCGGCGTCGAACTTGGCGAGATTGTTCTCGCCCGCGGCCGCGATCTCCCTCAGCACGTACGGATGGCAGCGGATCGCGCCCTGCCCGAAGATGATCATCGAGCGCGTGAGGATGTTGGCGCCTTCGACGGTGATCGCAATCGGAATGTTGCCGTAGGCGTGGCCGAGGTAATTGTTCGGCCCCATCATGATTCCCTTGCCGCCGTGGATGTCCATGGCGTCGTTGATGATCGAGCGCATGCGCTCGGTCATGTGGTACTTGCAGATCGCCGAGATCACCGAAGGCTTCTCGCCCGAGTCCAGCGCCACCATCGTCATGCGCCGCGTGGCGTCCATCAGGTAGGTGCTGCCGCCGATGCGGGCGAGCGGCTCCTCCACGCCTTCGAACTTGCCGATCGGCGTACGGAACTGGGTGCGCACCCGCGCATAGGCGCCGGTGGCGCGGCTGCAAAGCTTGCCCGCGGCCATCGCCATCGACGGCAGCGAGATCGAACGTCCCGCAGCGAGGCACTCGACCAGCATCCGCCAGCCCTTGCCCACCTGCGGCTGCCCGCCGATGATCCACTCCATCGGGATGAACACGTCCTTGCCGGAGTTGGGGCCGTTCATGAACGCGGCAGTGAGCGGAATGTGGCGCCGGCCAATGTTCACGCCTTTGTGCGAAGTGGGAATCAGGGCGAGCGTGATGCCGATGTCTTCCTCGCCGCCGAGGAGCTTGTCGGGATCGTAGAGCTTGAAGGCCACGCCGAGGATCGTGGCAACGGGGCCGAGCGTGATGTAGCGCTTCTCCCAGGTCATGCGCACGCCGAGCACTTCGCGGCCTTCATGCGGGCCCTTGCAGACGATGCCGAAATCCGGAATGGCGCCGGCGTCCGAGCCCGCCTCGGGGTTGGTGAGCGCAAAGCACGGAATCTCGAGTCCCTTGGCAAGCCGGGGAAGGTAATGGTTTTTCTGCTCCTCGGTTCCGTAATGGATCAGGAGCTCCGCCGGTCCGAGCGAGTTCGGCACCATCACGGTCACGGCGGCGGTGCCGCTGCGGGTCGAGATCTTGGTCACGATCTCGGTGTGGGCAAACGCGGAGAAGCCGAGCCCGCCGAAGGATTTCGGGATGATGATCCCGAGGAAGCCCTTGTCACGGATGAACTTCCATACCTCGGGGGGCATGTCCATGCGGTTGTGGGTGATGTCCCACTCGTCGAGCATGCCGCAGAGCTCTTCCACCGGCCCGTCGATGAAAGCCTTCTCCTCGGCCGAGAGCCTCGCCTCCGGATAGGCGAGCATTTTCTTCCAGTCGGGGTCGCCGGAGAAAAGGTCCGCGTCCCACCAGATGCTGCCGGCGTCGAGGGCTTCCTGCTCGGTCTGCGAGATCTGCGGGAGGATTTTCTTGTAGATGCCGAAGATCGGGCCGCTCACCACGGCACGGCGCAGCGGCTTCACGATGGCGAGGGCCGCGAACACCGCGGTCGCGATCCAGAAGGCGGTATAGAGGGCCACCGGCGCGCCGGTGGCGAAGGTGACCGCGGCGGAAAGTGCCGCGAGGCCGAGGGACCAGGCGACGCCGTTGGCACGGTGGTAGGCGAGGATCCAGCTGCCGGCCAGGGCCGCCAGCACGATGCTTACGGTGGTCATTGTGGTCTTCCTCTCATTTCATCAGTCGCCCGAGACCAGCTCGAGCTTGCGCGAATCGCCGAGCGCCGGCGCCTTCAGGCCGGCCACCAGGAACGGCGCCAGCCGCTGCAATAGCAGTTCGTCATTGCCCTTGTCGGTCGCCGTGACCTGCGCGAAGAGCTCGATCGCGTCGGTCGCGGCGAGCGTATACGAGAGCGCTCCCATCACGAAATTCAGGCGCCAAGTGAGCTCCTGGCGCGACAAATGCGGCAGCGCCTTGAGAAACGCCTCCTTGTAGCGCCCGATCATTTCGACGTATTGCGCCGACAGGAAATGGCGGATGAAGGGTGCCGGGTCCGCATAGGCGCGGCCCAGGAGGCGCAGGAAATTCTTCCCCCCACGCTCCTCGTCGCGCGCCAGCCTGAGCGCCGGAATCAGCATCGCGAACAGGACTTTCTCCACGCTGATGGGGCGCCCCGAAGCCTCGCGCTCGAGCCCGTCGAGGAGCTCGATGCGCTCCTGGTTCATGGGATCGAGGCGGCGCGTGAGGACCGCCTGGAAGAGCACTTCCTTGGAACCGAAGTGGTAGTTCACCGCCGCGAGGTTCACGCCGGCCGCGGAAGTGAGGCTCCGCAGGCTCGTAGCCTCGAACCCATGCTCCATGAAGAGCTGCTCGGCGGCGTCGAGGATGCGGGTCTTGGTGTCCGCCGAGGTTGCGTCGATGGCGACGCTCTTTCGCGCGGGACGAGATGCAGCCATGGTTGAAACGTCCGATTCAAACGCTCGTTTGAAACGTATGCTAAGCCCCCGCCGCGGATGAAGTCAATTTGAAGCGATAGACTTGCGTGGGTGATCGCCAAATCCCTGCTTGCCATCGCCCTCTCGTGCTGCGCCGTTCCGGCCGCAGCAATCCTGATACGCGCCGACCGCGACGACGCCGAATACCTCGAGCTCGCCTCGCGCTATACGTCCTCAGTCCCGCTCAATTCACCGGATGGCGAAGGCGTCTTGATCGCCCCGCGCTGGCTGCTCACCGCCGCGCACCGCGCCCGTGCGCTCCGGGATGCGAAGCCACGGCCACGGATCTCGATCGGGGGACGTGACCATGAGATTGTTGGCGTCTACCTCCATCCCGAATGGAAGGGCAGCGCCGCCGCCGACATCGCGCTCATCCAGCTCGACAAGGACGTTCGCGGCATCGACCCCACGCCGCCCTACCGCGGCGCTGACGAGGACGGCAAGACGGTTGCCATCGCAGGCCACGGCGGCGGGAAGAAGCGCGCCTCGATCAACACCGTCGACCGGCTGGAACCCCGCTCGCTCGCGTTGCGGATCAAGCCCGTCGACGAGGCTTCGGACCTGCAGGGACGAGCCACCACCGAGGAAACCGGCAGCCCGGCCTACCTCCAGGTCTCCGGCGAGCTTTTCGTCGCGGGGATTTTGCAGGGCATCGCTGGCGGCTGGGAGACCCATTCGCGCGTCTCCGCATTCACTGCCTGGATCGACGCGACGCTGCTCGAGGCCGCGGCGAAGGACGCCGCGACGCTGCTCGAAGCGCAATAATTTTTCTACGCCATCTCGTCGGCGGCGCGGCGTGGCAACAGGTGGCTTAGCAGGTAGAAGGCGCCCACGAAGAGCAGCACGTGGGCCGCAACGAGGGCGTAGCGGCCGTACGGGGCGTACGCGGGGAAGTGGGTGGCGGTGGCGCCGGCGATGTAGAGCACGAGGCCCATCGTGAGCCAGCTCCGAGAGGGGTTGAGCTGCAGCGAGCGATGGCGGATGCCGCTCGCGGTGATGAAGATCGCCACCACGATCGCCGCGGCGGCCAGGTTCGCCAGCCCGGGCAGGCGCTCGATCATCGGGTGCGTGACCCCCACGGCCCCGAGGCTCCCCACGATCGAATGCGACTGCCACAGCAGCGCGGAGAACGTGAGGAAGGTGAGGAAGCCGGGCACGAGGCCGCTCTGGTAGAGGTAGCCGATGCGCGGCTTCAATCGCAGCATCACCAGCACCACCACGATCAGCAGCAGCGGCTCGGCCGCGAGGTTCAGGTACGGGTACGCCACGAACGGCGCAGCGGCCACGGCAATCGCGAGCGCCCCGAGGACCCCGTACCACACCGGATTTTCCGGCAGCCGCGGCGGCACCTGCGCGTGGAACAAGAGTCCCGCGACGATGAGGGCGGCGGGCACGTACAGCAGCCGCGGATCCATCCACGGCGAGACCATCGCGGCGGCGTCCTCGAAGGTCGCCACCATCAGCACCACCAGGGCCACGAAGAAGATGCCGGCGCGGACCCTCATGCTTTTGCCAGCGCCTGCTCGAGGTCCCACAGGATGTCGTCGAGACTTTCCAGGCCGATCGACAGCCGCACCATGTCCGGCGGCACGCCCGCCTTCTGCAGCTCCTCTTCGCTCAACTGCCGGTGGGTGGTCGACGCCGGGTGGATCACCAGCGACTTCGCGTCGCCGATGTTGGCGAGGTGGCTCACGAACGTGAGGGCCTCGATGAACTTGACGCCCGCCGCGAATCCGCCCTTGATACCGAAGGCCAGGAGCGAGCCCGCACCCTTGGGCAGGTAGCGCTTGGCGAGCGCGTGATACGGGTTGTCGGCCAGCCCCGGGTAGTTGACCCACGCGACCTTCGGATGGTCGCGAAGGAACGCGGCCACGCCCATCGCGTTGGACACGTGGCGATCCATCCGCACGGGGAGCGTCTCCAGGCCCTGGAGAAGAAGCCACGAGTTGAACGGCGCGATCGTCGGCCCGAAGACGCGCATCACCTCCATTCGCGCCTTCATGGTGAAGCCGAAGTCGCCGAAGGTCTCGTAGAAGCGCACGCCGTGGTAGCCGGCCGATGGCTCGGTCATCGATGGGAACTTGCCGTTATCCCAGGGGAATTTGCCGCTTTCCACCACCACGCCGCCCATCGAGGTGCCATGGCCGCCGATGAACTTGGTCGCCGAATGCACCACGATGTCGGCGCCGTGCGCAAACGGCTGGCACAGGTAGGGCGAGGCCGCGGTGTTGTCGACGATGAATGGCACGCCCGCCTCGCGCGCGATCGCCCCGATCGCGGCGATGTCGATCACGTTGATCGCGGGATTGCCGAGCGTCTCGGAAAAGATTGCCTTGGTGTTGGCCTTGATCGCGCGGCGGAAATTCTCGGGCTCATCGGGATCGACGAAGGTCGCCTCGATGCCGAGCTTCCTGAAGTTCACGGCGAGCATCGTGTAGGTGCCGCCGTAGAGCTTCGAGGACGACACCACGTGGTCGCCGCTCTCGAGGATGTTGAGCAGCGCCACCATCTCGGCCGCCTGGCCGGACGCGGTCGCTACGGCAGCGCGCCCCCCCTCGAGCGCCGCCATGCGTTCCTCGAACACCGCCGTCGTCGGATTCGACAGCCGCGTGTAGACGTTGCCGAAGGTCTGCAGGTTGAAGAGGCTCGCGGCATGGTCGGCGCTCTCGAAGACGTAGGAGGTCGTCTGGTAGAGCGGGACGGCGCGCGAGCCAGTCTGCGCGTCGGGGATCTGGCCGGCGTGCAGACAGAGCGTCTCGAACCCGAACTCGCGATCCGCCATCGCTACTTCGAAGCTTCGCCCACCTTGGCGCGATCGAGAACCGTCATCGCGGTCGCGACCAGGCCGGCCATGTCTCCCAGGTTGCTGGGAATGATGAGCGTGTTGTTGGTCCTGGCGAGATTGTCGAAGGCCTCGATGTATTTCTCCGCAACCTTCAGGTTTGCGGCACTCATCCCACCCGGGGCACCGATCGCCTGGGCCACGGCCCGGACCGCATTCGCGTTCGCGCTCGCCACCAGCTCGATCGCCTGGGCCTCACCCGTGGCCTTGTTGATCTGCGCCGTCTTCTGTCCCTCGGACTCGAGGATCGCCGCCTGGCGCTGGCCGTCGGCGATGTTGATCTCCTGCTGGCGCTTGCCCTCGGAGGTCGCGATCACCGCGCGCTTTTCGCGCTCGGCGGTGATCTGCGCCTGCATCGCGTGCAGGATCGCCTGGGGCGGCGTGAGGCTCTTGATCTCGTAACGCAACACCTTGATGCCCCAGGTGCGGCCAGCCTCGTCGAGCACCTGCACGACGGTGTGGTTGATCTCGTCGCGGCTTTCGAAGGTCTTGTCGAGCTCCATTTTGCCGACCACCGAGCGCAACGCCGTCTGCGCGAGCTGCGTGATCGCTCCGATGTAGTCCGACGAACCGTAGGACGCCAGCCGCGGATCGATCACCTGGAAGTAGATGATCCCGTCGACGGTGAGCTGCGTGTTGTCGCGCGTGATGCAGATCTGCTCGGGCACGTCGAGCGGGACTTCCTTGAGCGAGTGCTTGTAGGCCACGCGATCGAAACCCGGCACGATCAGGTTCAGGCCGGGCTCGAGCACGCGGGAGAACTTGCCCAGGCGCTCCACCACCCACGCATTCTGCTGCGGCACGATGCGCACGCCTTCGAAGATGAAGACGACGATCATCGCGATGAAAAACACGGCCACAGTGACCGTCGTGCTCTTCGAGAGCAGGAAGGCGGCTACGGTGAGGACTACGGCGACGGCGAGTTTCCAGAACATTTCAGGCCTCCCTCTTCTTCGTTGTAATTGGGCCCACGCCTACGCGGGGGTGACATAGCCGGTTGTCATCCCCGCGTAGGCGGGGATTCCATCAGCTCGGCGGGGCAGCAGCCACGACGAGCAGGTGGCCGTCCTGCGACTCGATGTAGAGCGTCGATCCCGGCGCCGGGCGGGCCGTGGCCTCGGTGATGCGCGCGTCCCAAAGGGTGCCGCGGTATTTCACCCGTGCGATCCCGGCAGGTTCGTTCGACCAACCGTCGAGCACCACGGCCTGCCCGCGGTCGAGGAAGTTCGACGGGCCGCCGCCCTTGGCCCGCTGGGCCGTGTGCCAGTGATGCACCCACCAGGCGCCAGCGAGAGCCACGCCCGCGCCCACGGCGGCCTGGACGAGGATGTTGCCGCCCAGCCACGCGATCAGCGCCGCGGCGAAGGCCCCCGCGCCCAGCATCAACAGGTAGAAAGTTCCGGTTACCAGTTCGGCGATCACCAGCACGAAGCCGGTGATGATCCAGAAGAGCCACAGTTCCACGATTTTCCCCCTGTTTCCGGGCGTCGGCGGTCAGCCAGAATGCCCCATCGCGCGTTTTGCTGAGATGACCTTCGTATTCACTCCCGCCCAACCAAGTCCCCCGAAAAACCTGCCGTGCTCGATCTTCACACAGCGGTTCTCGACGACTTCAAGCCCCGCGCCCTCCGCGCGGCTGCGTGCCGGCGCGCTTTGAACGCCCAATTGCATCCACAGCACCTTGGCGCCGATCGCGATGGCCTCCTCGGCAAGCGCGGGGATCTCGCTCGACTTGCGAAAGCAGTCGACGATGTCCACGGGCTCGGGGATGTCCCGCAGGGACTTGTAGCACTTTTCCCCGAGGATCTCGCCATAGGTCGGGTTTACCGGGATGACGCGGTACCCGTGCTCCTGCATGTACTTGGCGGCGAAATAGCTGGGCCGGTGCCATTGGGCCGACAAGCCGACGACCGCGAGGGTCTTGTGCGTGCGAAGGATCCGCCGAACCTTTTCGCTGTCGTCCATGGGGGCATCGCCAGAACCTATACTTCGGGGATGAATTCTACCTTGAAGGCCCTGGCCGCCCTGGCGTGCTGCCTCGCGTTGCCCGCGGCGGCGCTCAACCATGAGGACGTGGTCGCGCCGATCGCTCCCGGGCCCTTTGCGGTCGCCTGCTCCAATGTGGAGATCGATACCAACCGCCTCGCGCAGCTGGGCGGAACGCCGTCGGACTACTACGAGGGCCACACGGTGAACGGCGCGACGCGCTACATCACCGACATCCTCGCGCATCCGGGAACCGCTTTCACCTTCCAGGAGCGCATTCCCGCCAAGCCCTGGCTCTATCCGACGCTCTGGCTGCAGCGCCCCGAGTTCGTCGCGATGATCTGCCATCCGACCTCGCGCACCAACACCGATCCCGACTATGACCTGCCCGCCAACGGCGGCCGCGTGCCGCACATGCAGCGGGCCGGGGCGGCGCCCAAGTTTCTGTCCAACGCGGAGCACGCCGAGACGCTGAATATCCAGGTCTCCCCCGCGCCACCCGCGGCACCCGCGCGCCTGCCGCTCATCGTCTATTCCCACGGCCTCGGCGGCAGCCCCGTCGGTCGCGGCTATATCGACGTCATGACGCGGCTCGCGGCGCACGGCTACGTGGTGTCGGCGGTGTTCCACGCCGACAATCGCTACTCGCCGGTGAAAATCGAGGATCTCGGCGATCTCGCCTTCGCCATCGCGTTCTTCCCGGTGATCGTGCAGATGCAGGCGCTGCGGCCGTTCGCGCTTCGGGCGATGACCGACAGCGTGCTCGGCGATCTGGAGTATTCGCAGGCCATCGATACCAGCCGCATTGGCGCCTTCGGCGCGAGCCTCGGGGGCGAAGCGGTCGCGCACCTCGTGGGCGCCAAGCTCACCACCAGCCTCGTGGATAGCTGCGACGAAACCGAGCGCGACGACCGCATCCGCGCGGTCGTGGGCTACGTGCCCTACTCGGGCCAGTCCTTCCTGCCCGCCTTCTGCGACAGCCAGACCGGCGCGCGCGACGTGAACAAGCCCTATCTCGCCATCGCCGTCACGTGGGACGTCACCGCCCCCTTCAATCAGACCGAGCGCGCGCTGAACAACATGGGCTCGTCGCGCTACCTGGTCGAGCTGGTGCGCGGCGAGCATGAGCTGCGGCCCGAGGATGCGGGTGACGTTCTCACCTGGATGGTCACCTATCTGAACGCCTACCTGGACGTACGCTCCGATCCCGGCGCCATGGGGCGCTTCATCCGCATGCGCCAGGTCACCGGCGGGCGCGAGGACAATATCGTGGTCGACGTGCACGTACCCTTCGCCAACGCCGGCGGCGAGGTGCGTGCAGTCGAGTTCTACAACACGAACCTGGCTCACTATTTCGTGGCCGCGGGCCAGGGCGAGATCGATGGGATCCTGTCAGGTGCAGCCGGGCCCGGCTGGGAGCTTACGCGCGAGTCCTTCAAGGTGTGGCCGCAGATGCCCGCCGACACCTTCGCGGCCGCCGCGCCGGTGTGCCGTTTCTACGGAGCGCTGGCGGGCGGGCCCAACTCGCACTTCTTCACCGCCAGCGCCGAGGAGTGCGAGATCGTCAAGCGCAACGGCGGCTGGTTCTATGAAGGCATCGGCTTCTACATCCGGCCGGTCGGCAATCCCCGGCAGTGTCCCGCGGGGTGGTTGTCCGTCAACCGCGCGTACAACAACGGGTTCGTGCGCAACGACTCGAACCACCGCTTCACCACCAGCGATTCCACCATCCGCGAGATGGGCCGCAAAGGCTGGGCGGTGGAGGGGACTGTCATGTGCGCGCGACCCTGAGGGAACGAAGCTTTTGAGCCGCATGTCTTAGTAGTCCATTCGGACTATCACGGGCTCACCCCGGGCGGTTAGCGCCGTAGGCGGGCTCGGCAAGAATCCCTCCATGCCAAACACCCTATTTCGTCCGGGCGAGAATTGCTGTGCCGCCGCGCACGCATCCCGTGCCGCCATGCTGGTCGACGGCGAGGAGTATTTCGACGCCTTCATCCGCACCGCCGAGCGCGCCGAGCGCTCCATCCTGATCCTCGCCTGGGATTTCGACAGCCGCATGGCGCTGCGCTACGACGACAAGAACCAGCCGCTCGAAACTCTGGGGGATTTCCTCAATCGCCTGTGCCGCGAGAAGCCCCAGCTGCGCATCCGCATCCTCGACTGGGATTTCCCGATGATCTACGGGACCGACCGCGAGTATTCGCCGATCTTCGGGCTCAGCTGGGAACACCACAAGCACATCGAATTCCGTTTCGACGACACGCACCCGGTCGCCGGCTCGCACCACCAGAAGATCGTCGCATTCGACGACAAGGTGGCCTTCGCGGGCGGTCTGGACCTCACCAACAGCCGCTGGGACTCGCCGCTTCATTCACCCAACGACCCGCGGCGCACCTTCAACGAAAAAGCCTATCCGCCGTTCCACGACGCGATGATCGCCGTGGATGACGAGGCCGGCCGCGAGCTGGCCGGGATTGCGCGCAGGCGCTGGCTCTCCGCGACCGACCGCAAACTCAAACCGGTCACCACCCAGGGCGACCCCTGGCCCAAGGAGTTGCGCGTCGACATCGAGGACGTGAAGGTGGCCATTGCTTGCACTCATCCTCCCGCCGACGGCCACGAGGGCGTGCATCACGTCGAATCCCTTTACATCGACATGATCGCGGCCGCACGCGACTACATCTATATCGAGAACCAGTATTTCACTTCGGACAAGGTTGGCCAGGCGCTCGAGAAGCGGCTCGGCGATCCCGAGGGGCCCGAGATCGTGCTCGTCACGCGCCTCCTGAGCCACGGCTGGCTCGAGGAAAAGACCATGCACGTGCTGCGTAACCGCCTGGTCCGCAAATTGCGCGATGCCGACAAGCACGGCAGGTTTCACGCCTACTACCCGCACGTCGAGGGGCTTTGCGAGGGCACCTGCCTCGACCTGCACTCGAAAGTCATGTGCGTCGACGACGAGTGGCTGCGGATCGGCTCCTCGAACATCAGCAACCGCTCGATGGGCGTGGACACCGAGTGCGACGTGACGGTGGAAGCGCTGGGCAACGAGGGAGTGCGTGCCTCGGTGCGCGCCTTCCGCGACCGCCTGCTCGCCGAGCATTCCGGCGTGGAGGTCAAGGTGCTTCAGTCCGAGCTGAAGCGCGCCGGCTCGATCGCCGCGGCGGTGGAGAAACTGGGCATCCCGGGGCGCCAGTTGCGCATGCTCGAAGCGCCGGAAGTCTCCGAGGCGATGTTGGCTGCCGCCGCGATCGGCGACATGGAAAGGCCCATCTCGCTCGATGCGCTGGTGCACGGATTCGCGTCCGACACGCCGGTGAAGGGTACCGCGTCCAAGCGTCCTTTCGTCATTGCCGGGGTGATCGCCGCGATCGCGGGCCTCGCCCTGATCTGGCGCTACACCCCCCTCGCCGACGTGGTGACGGCGGAGAACGTCCTCGACCTCACGCAGTCGTTTTCCCGGTACTGGTGGGCGCCCCTGCTGTTGGTGCTGGCCTATACGCCCGCCAGCATGGTGATGTTCCCGCGGCCGCTCATCACGATGGCCGCGGTGGTGACCTTCGGACCGTGGGCGGGATTGGCCTACGCGATGGCCGGCGTGCTGCTGGCAGGAGTGGCCGGGTTTGCGCTTGGCCGGCTGGTCACGCGCAACACGGTTCGCCGCATCGCCGGTCCCCGGCTGCGCAAGCTTTCCGAGGTCCTCAAGCGTCGCGGCATCCTCGCGGTGGCGCTGGTGCGCCTCGTGCCCGTCGCCCCCTACCAGGTGGTGAATGTGGTGATGGGCGCGATGCGCCTGCGCCTCTTCGACTTCGTCGCTGGCACCGCCCTGGGCATGATTCCGGGGGCACTCGCCGCGACGGTGTTAAGCGACCAGATCACGGTGGCGCTCCAGAACCCGGGGCAAATCAACGGCTGGCTTATCGCTGCCGTGGTGTGCGCGGTGGCCGGACTTGCATATTTCGGCCACCGCATGCTCAACCGGTTGGGAAACGACAAATCGAACGACGGGACACCGCCGCCAGCCTTCGCATAGCCTGGCGCGGCGATGGGGACCCTCACGATCGCTTCGTATAACGTGCATCGCGCCATCGGCAACGACCGGCGCTCCGACCCGCAACGCATCCTCGCCGTGCTACGCGAGATCGACGCCGACGTGATCGCCCTGCAGGAAGTCGAAGCCCACGATGAAGGCTCCGACATGCTTTCGTGGCTCGCCGGGCAACTGGGGTTCCACGCCATCGCGGGAACCACGCTCTCGCGCCACGACGGCCACTACGGCAATGGGATCCTCACGCGATTGCCGGTGAAGGGCAAGCAGCTCTGCGACCTCACCTGGCGCGGGCGCGAACCGCGCGGCGCCATCGCCGCGGACATCGACTGCGAAGGCCCGGGGCTGCGGGTGGTCGCCACGCACCTGGGGCTTCGCCCCGCAGAGCGCCGCGACCAGGTGCAGCAGCTCCTGCAGCTCTTCAAGGAGCATTCGCGCGAACGCTCGGTGCTCATCGGCGACCTGAACGAATGGTTCCTGTGGGGGCGGCCGCTGCGCCGGCTGCACCGCCATTTCGAGGAGACGCCGTCGCTGGCGACCTTTCCCGCGCGGCTCCCCGTCCTGGCGCTCGATCGCATCTGGACCCACCCGCGCTCGATGCTGCGCGATATCCAGGTGCACAAGACGCCACTCGCGCGCACCGCCTCCGACCACCTGCCGCTGGTTGCTACCCTCGATCTCTAGCCGGGGATAGGTGCTCCGCAATGGACCCTGATTCGGCATGCATACGTGCGGTCGGATCGCCAGCGGCTCGGAATCGGCAGCGCGCTGATGAACGGTCTCCCTCTACCGTCACCCTCCTTCCGCGTAACGAATAGCGGAACAAATCCCCACCTGTTGACTTCTTCGTCGGCACAGCGCACAACACTAAACGCAACACGAAGTGCTCATCTTTCCTGGGAGGAACAGATGACGCCAATATGGCGCTCCCTCGGCGCAATTCTTGCGCCTTTCATACCGTCAACCCACGCGCAATTGACGCTGCGCTCCGTTTGCCTTGCGCACCGCCAACCTATGGAGGTTCGCGCCATGAATAAATTCGTAAGCCGTCGAGCAACGATCCTTGGAATAGCCGCGTCGATCTTTCTCCTCCCGGTGGCCGCGCAGTACGGCGGCGATCGCAATCGCGAGGTCGCCGGCACCTGGACACTGGTGTCGCTTGTGAATACGCAAGCCGACGGCCAGAAGGCCGACGTTTTGGGCGCAAACCCGAAGGGCAAGGCGATCTTCTCCCCAGACGGGCATTTCTCCGTGACGTTCACGCGCGATGGCCTCCCCAAGTTCGCCTCGGGCAACCGCGTGAAGGGAACAGCCGAGGAAAACCAGGCGGTTGTGCAGGGAAGCATTGCGTACTTCGGCACCTATTCGACCGATCCCGTCGAAAGGGTGTTGGCTCAGAAGGTCGAAGGCAGCACCTTCCCTGCCTGGATCGGCGAACTGCAGAAACGCAAATACACCATCGAAGGCGAACAGCTGCAATGGGTCGGGATCGTTGGTACCGGGGGCGGAACCGTCGTCGCTACCTTGAAGCGACTGAAGTAACGGGCGAGACGCGAAGAGCGGGGAGTCTTGTTGGGCGCTCTTTGCCAGGGCATGAAAAGTCTGGAAATAATGCGATCCCAGTCTTCACGGAGGTGACGAATGGTGACGACCCGTATCACGCGCATGATCCGAGAAATACTATCTGAGCCCGCAGCGATTTTTTTTGAAAGCCTTATCCGTGGCACGAGTCCGTCGCCTGCGGAAGCGCCGAATCGCAACGACGCAACCATTCGGCACCGGGAAACTGATGACGAAGAGGTCGCATTGATGGACCGTTGACATTGGTCCTGCCCACGCACCAGCGCTGTGGCGCGTGGATCGCTCTAAATACTTCGAGTTGGGTAAAGGTAGTGCCTTGAGACACTGAGCAAGGGGTGGGCCCGCCTGGATTCGAACCAGGGACCAAGGGATTATGAGTCCCCTGCTCTAACCACCTGAGCTACAGGCCCGAGGCGCGATTATCGCAGGTGGGTGAAATCCGAAGTCGCGTCGAGAAGGCATAATTCTCAAATGACCGACGATTTCGATTTCACCCGGCCGGCGCCGGCGATACCCGCCGCGGGCCAGCCGGCGGTGGCCTCGGCACCGTTCAAAGCGGCGCAAAGCCGCTTCTACGATTCAGCGGTGGCAGCGCGCATCTTCCAGGCCGAGGGCAAGGAAGAACGATTCCCCCAGGGCCAGACCATCTTCATGGAGGACGACAAGGCCTCCAAGGGCGGGCTTTTCACGGCCGCGAGCCGCATGTACTACATCGCCGAAGGCGAGATCGCGGTGACCATCGGCCCTCGGGCGCTCGACACGGTGAAGGCCGGCGAGGTGGTCGGCGAGATGGCAGTGATCAGCGGCCGCCCGCGTAGCGCAACCGGAACCGCAAGAACCGCGGTCACCACCCACTCCATGGATGCCAAGGAACTCCAGGTCGCGCTCGGCCACAGCCCCGAATTCGCCTTGATGCTGGCGAGCGTGATGTACGACCGGCTGCGCTTCATCGCGGCCCAGCTGGCGCTAAAGCCGGTGAAGGCCGGTGCTACGGCGCGCGAAGCCACGGTGTTCGAGCCTCAGCTGGTCGCCCAGATGGAAGCCGCATTGCCGCGCACCGCGATGGTCCGATATCTGCAGGAGAAGATCATCATGAAGGAGGGGCAGGCCGGCAACTTCATGTACCTGGTGAAGAGCGGGCGCGTCGCGATCGCGGTCGGCCCTACCGTGGTGGAGGTCGTGGGTCCCGGGGGCACCTTCGGCGAGATGGCCGTCGTCGACCAATCGCCACGGACCGCGCGCGCCGGCACGCTCGAGGAATCGGAGCTGTTGCAGATCGACCGGGCCTCGTTGATGGCGGTGGTCAAGCAGGAGCCCGCGGTGGCGATGGCGTTGCTGCGCGGGATCTCGGACCGATTGCGGCACATGAACGGGCTGCTGACCCAATAAAAAACCCGCCGAAGCGGGTTTTCTTTTTTAGTTCTCGCCCTCGAGGAAGCTGCGCAGCTTCTCGGAGCGCGACGGGTGCCGGAGCTTGCGCAGCGCCTTGGCCTCTATCTGCCGGATCCGTTCGCGCGTCACGTCGAACTGCTTGCCCACCTCTTCCAGGGTGTGGTCGGTGTTCATCTCGATGCCGAAGCGCATGCGCAGCACCTTCGCCTCGCGCGGCGTGAGCGAATCGAGCACGTCCTTGGTCGCTTCGCGCAGGCTCGCGTAGAGCGCCGAGTCCGACGGCGCGAGACCCGCCTGGTCCTCGATGAAGTCGCCGAGGTGGGAGTCGTCGTCGTCGCCGATCGGCGTCTCCATCGAGATCGGTTCCTTCGAGATCTTGAGGATCTTGCGGATCTTCTCTTCCGGCATCTCCATCTTGACGGCGAGCGTCGCGGGATCCGGCTCCTGCCCGGTCTCCTGGAGAATTTGCCGGGAAATACGATTCATCTTGTTGATCGTCTCGATCATGTGCACCGGGATGCGGATGGTGCGCGCCTGGTCGGCGATCGAGCGCGTGATGGCCTGGCGGATCCACCACGTGGCGTAGGTCGAAAACTTGTAGCCGCGGC